>DATLBM010000209.1:0-16428 GCA_035526885.1 Thermoanaerobaculia bacterium
CGCGAATCCCATTCCCGTGATCATTCCCTGTCATCGCGTCATCGGCTCGAACGGCACGCTCACCGGCTACGGGGGCGGCATCGAGCGCAAACAATGGCTGCTCGCCCTCGAGGGAAGGAGACTCTTTTAGTGTTCATCGCATCACTGATTCTCGCGGCGGCGGTCGATCCCGTCCTCGCGCACTACGACAAGGTGGAGAGCAAGCGCCTCGTGCCCATGCTCCAGGAAGTGATCCGCTTCCCCACGTACGACAAGAACGAAGAAGCGCACGCCGCTCAGAAGCAGTGGCTGATGCAGACCGCGAAAGACCTCGGCTTCGTCGCACGCGACGCGGGCAAGGTCACGGAGATCGAGCTCCCGGGCCCGAAGAACGCTCCCGTCCTCGGGTTGGTCGTACACGGCGACGTGCAGCCCGTCGACGCCGACGCGTGGTCGTTCAACCCCTTCGAAGGGCGCGCGGAAAAGGGCTTCGTGATGGGACGCGGCGCCGCGGACGACAAGGGTCCGCTCGTGCAGGCGCTCCTGGCGATGAAGGCTTTGAAGGAGAGCAAGGTCGCGCGCACGCACACGATCCGCCTGCTCGTCGGCAGCGAGGAGGAATCGTCGGCGACCGAGATGCCCGAGTATCTGAAGACGCACACGGCACCGGACTACTCGCTCGTCCTCGATTCGGAGTTCCCCGTGGTCGTGGGCGAGAAGGCGTGGGACGGACTGGCCCTCGTGACGCCGCTCGCGGAGCGGGGAGAGAACAACAAACCCTTCATGGTCACGATGCTCGACGCGGGCCTGGCACCGAGCATCGTCCCCGACCACGCTGAGATTCGCTTGAAGTGGCGCGGGGACAAGATGAACTGGACCGCCATCGAGGAGGCGCTGTCGAAGGTCGTGCTGCCCGAGGGGCGGCATCTGTCGCTCGGATACACGGAGACCGAGATGCGCGTCCTCGCGTACGGCAAATCGGCACACGCCGGCGTGAACATCACCGGCGGGAAGAACGCGCTGGTCATCCTCGCCAACGCATTGGAAGGGAAGCTGCCGAAAGGCGGCGCGGATGACCTCCTGGCCTTCGCCCGCATGGCCGGCCAGGACCTCTACGGCACGGGCCTCGGCATCACCGACACCGATCCGCTCTGGGGACGCTACGCCGTCAACGTGGCCACGATCAAGCCGCTGCCCGAGGATCCGTCGAAGGTCGTGCTGTACATCAATCTGCGACGCACGCCGCCGCGCACGGGCGCGCAGTCGAAGGCGTTTCTCGCGTCGGTCGTCGAAGCGTTCAACAAACGCACGGGCGCGTCGCTGGCCATCGACGACAAGCTCTCGTACTTTGACGACGAGCCGCTGGGCTTCAATCCGAACGCGAAGATCGTCCGCCGCCTGATGCGCGTGTACTCGCAGGCGACGGGCGTGAAGGATCCGAAGCCTGCGATCTCGGGTGGCGGGACGTACGCGAAGCGCTTGCCGAACGCGATCGCCTTCGGGATGTGGTTTCCCGGCCAGCCCTACCCGGGACACGACGTCGACGAGAAGATCGCCGAGGAGGACTTGCAACGCGGTGCGCGCGTGTTGATGCGTGCGCTGGTGGACATCGCCACGGGACCGCGAATCCATGAGCCCTTCACTCCATGACTTTCTCGACCGCGCGCGCCGCCTGGTCGTCCTGACCGGCGCCGGCTGCTCCACGAAGTCGGGCATTCCGGATTACCGGAGTCCCGGAGGTGCGTGGACGCGGCACAAGCCGATCTACTACAGCTCGTTCGTGCGCAGCGCGGAGGTGCGGCGGTTCTACTGGGCGCGCAGCTATCGCGGCTGGCCGCGGTTCGATCGGGCGCGCCCGAACGCGGCGCATCGCGCGCTGGCGGAGCTGGAGTCTCGCGGCGTCGTGCATCAGCTCATCACGCAGAACGTGGACGATCTGCATCAGGAGGCGGGCAGCCGCGCCGTCGTGCAACTGCACGGGCGGAACCGCGTCGTGCTGTGCCTCGATTGCCGCGGCGAGTTTCCGCGCGAGGCGATGCAGGAGCGCCTGCACGAGCGCAACGCGAACTGGCTGCGCCGCGCGCGCTGGGACGCGCTCCATCCCGACGACGCCGACTTTGCGCCGGACGGCGATGCCGACGTCGCGCAGAACGTCATCGGCGGCTTCGAAGTGCCGGAATGCCACCGCTGCGGCGGCGTGCTCAAGCCCGCGGTGGTCTTCTTCGGCGAGTCCGTGCCGAAAGAGAAGGTGGCGTACGCGATGTCCCGCGTCGACGAGGCGGACGCGCTGCTCGTCGTCGGCAGCTCGCTGACGGTCTGGTCGGGCTTCCGCTTCGCCAAACGCGCGCACGACCGCGGCCTCCCCATCGCCATCGTCAACATCGGACCGACGCGGGCGGATGAGCTGGCGACGTTGAAGGTGGAGCGGGAGTGCGGGGAGGTGTTGTCGCAGTTCACCGCGAGGTGAACTGGAATCTCACGCGCGCCGCACCAGCACGAACTCCTGCGTGTCGTACTCCTCCGCGGGGATCGCGGTCAGAGTCTCACGGCGGAGGAGCTGTTGGCGCAGGTACGTGTGGATGACGACCTTGGAACGCAGGGCCTTCAGCTCCGCCGGCGTGGCGGGCGAATCGGTGTCGAAGACCGAACAGGCGCGAATGTCCTGTTCCAGCTTCGAGACCTGACGGCGCAGCCAGTCGGTGTAGCTCATGGTTCGTATATTCGGTTTCGGAGACCAAGGGTTGCGTGATTTGCGTCACCGCGTTGCTGTTTGTTGACGGTTGGCGGTTGGCGGTTGACGGGTATGCACCAATCGACGCGAGACCGCGCCAGCACAACCGCCTGCCGCCAACCGCCAACCGTCAACCGCATGCGACAATGCGCGCGTCCAGATGATGTCCCTCCTTTCGGCAGGAACGCGCATCGGCCCGTACGAGATCGTCTCGCGCATCGGCGCCGGCGGCATGAGCGAGGTCTATCGCGCTTTCGACCCCCGTATCCGCCGCGACGTGGCCATCAAAGTCCTGCCGCCCACGTTCGCCAAGTTCGCCGATCGCATGCATCGCTTCGAGCAGGAGGCGCGCGCGGCCGGCGCGCTCAATCATCCCAACCTGCTCACCATCTTCGACACCGGCAACCAGGATGGCCGCGCGTTCATCGTCACCGAGCTGCTCGAGGGCGACACCCTCCGCGCGCTGCTCCGCGACAACGGCACCGCCGTGCGCCTGCCCGTGCGCAAGGCCATCGACTACGCCATCCAGATCTCCAACGGCCTCGCCGCCGCGCACGAACGCGGCATCGTGCATCGCGATCTCAAGCCGGAGAACCTCTTCGTCACGCGCGACGGCCGCGTGAAGATCCTCGACTTCGGCGTGGCCAAGCTGCGCACGCCCGAAGGCGAGGAGGGGCTTTCGGATGAGCGGACGATGGAGCAGGACACGTCGCCCGGCACCGTGATCGGCACCGTCGGCTACATGTCGCCCGAGCAGGTCCGCGGCCAGTCCGTCGATCCCCGCAGCGACATCTTCTCCCTCGGCACGCTCCTCTACGAGATGCTTGCCGGCGAGCATCCGTTCCGCGGCGACTCGCCGGCCGACACGATGTCCGCGATCCTGCGCGAAGAGCCGCGCGAGCTGACCGGCATGAACCCGAACGTCACGCCCGGACTCGATCGCGTGATCCGTCACTGCATGGAGAAGAGTCCCGATCAGCGCTTTCAGTCCGCGCGCGATCTCGCGTTCCAGCTGGACATGCTCTCCAGCGCCTCCGGCACCGCGCAGACCATCGAGACGAGCTTCGCCGAGAAGTGGAACCGCCCGCTGGTGGGCATCGTCGGAGTGCTGGCGCTGCTGCTGGGCGGACTGGCGGGCGGCTGGCTGCTGCGCTCGCGCACGAAGACGGAGCCGCCGCAAGTGCGCTTCTCGCAACTGACGTACGAGGAAGGTGTGGAGATGCAGCCCGCGCTGGCGCCGGAGGGGGAGAGCTTCGTCTTCACGCGCGGCGTGGGTGCGCAGGCGGACATCTATCTGCAGCGCGTCGGCGGACGCAACGCCATCAACCTCACGCCGCGCTGCGATCAGGGCGACAGCCAGCCCGCGTTCTCGCGCGACGGCTCGCTGATCGCGTATCGATCCGAGTGCGAGGGCGGCGGCGTCTTCGTCATGGGCGCGACCGGCGAGTCCGCGCGGCGGCTCACGCCGTCGTGCTTCAACCCGTCGTGGTCGCCCGACGCGACGCAGCTCGTCTGCGGCACGGAGCTGATTGCCTTCACGCCGACCTCGCGCGGACAGCTCAGCGAGCTGTGGACCGTGAACGTGTCGACGGGCGAGCGCAAGCTCATCCTGCCGTCCGACGGCGTGCAGCCGAACTGGTCGCCGCACGGGTACCGCATCGCCTACTGGGGCATCGTCGGCGAGTCCGCGCAGCGCGATCTCTTCACCATCGACCCCTCCGCGGCGGATCCGTCCAAGACCGTCGTGCGCGTGACCGACGACGTGGCGCTGGACTGGAACCCGGTCTGGTCGCACGATGGTCAATATCTTTACTTCGGCAGCGATCGCAACGGCTCCATGAATCTCTGGCGCGTGAAGATGGACGAGCAGTCGGGCAAGCCGAAAGGCGATCCGGAGCCCATCACCACGCCGGCGCGTTTCGGCGCGCACTATTCGCCGTCGCGCGACGGCTCGCGCATGCTCTATGCGTCCTTCGATCAGGAGGAGACGCTGCGCACCGTGGCTTTCGATCCGGTCACCGGCACCGTGAACGGCCCGCCGCGACCGGTACTGGCGGGCTCGTTCCTCGTCTTCAGCTCGCAGGTCTCGCCGGACGGACGCTTCGTCGCCGTCACCAATCGCGGCGTGCAGGAGGATGTCTTCGTGATCGAGATCTCGACGGGCGAGATCCGCCAGCTCACGAACGACCTCGCGCGCGATCGCGGCGCGGTGTGGTCGCCGGACGGACAGAAAATTTACTTCTACTCACAGCGCGACGAGAACCGGTACGAGATCTGGCGCATCAACGCGGACGGCAGCGGCCTGCAGCGGGTCACGCGTACGAAGGGACGCAGCGTCTGGTATCCCGCGGTCTCGCCCGACGGCACGAAGCTCTCGTTCTACAACGACGAGCACACGTTCATCCTCGATCTCAATCAGCCCGGCGCGCAGCCGCAGGCGCTGCCCAGCGCGCTGCAGGGAAGCGCGTCGGAGCTCAGCGCGTGGTCGCCGGACGGCACGATGCTGGCCGGGCATCTGCGCGGGCGTCCGGGCATCGTCGTGTACTCATTGAAAGATCGCGAGCATCGGCCGATCACGCCGAGCGGCTCGCGCCCGCTCTGGATCGCGCCGCGCGAGATCCTCTACGCCGACGCCGGCAAGCTCCACATCGTCAACGTCGACACCTCGGCCATCCGCGACGTGGTCACGCCGTTCCCCATCGGCGGCATGTCGCTCTCCGCGGACGCGCGCACGCTGGTCTTCCGCGATCAGAAGATCGAGTCGGATCTCTGGATGGCGGACTTCGGTCCGCCGCGCTGAGCCGGGGACGACGGGAGGCCTCCGGCGGCCGGGGCTGCGAGCCCGGGACCCCGCTGACAGGCCTAGCCTCCGCGACACGTCTGTGCGAGATGCGAGAGTGTGTCGCGGAGGCTAGGCCTGCAAACGAGGTCCGGGGCCCGTGGCCTCCGGCCGCCGGAGGCCCGTCGTCTCCCCGGCTCAGTGCCGGCGCGTCGCGGCCAGGCGGTTCTCGCACTCCGACGTCGCGGACACCGTGTACGCCGGCGCTTCCACGAAGTCCGTCCAGCCCTTGCGCAGCATCTCGTTCGCGACGTCGGTGCGTCCCACGTGCACCTCGCCTGTGATCGCGGGAGTGACGTCGCGCGAGGAACTGATGAACACCGTCACGCGCTTGCCGCCGATCATGCGGCGCAGTTCCGCGGTCGCGTTTTCGGCCGCGCGGTCGCCGAGGTTGGGGATCGTGACGGTGATTTCTCCGTGGTCGGTCGTGGAGAGGTGAAACGTGCGCGGATCGTCGACGCTCGTCACCGTGCCTTCGACGGGACGCCAGGCCATGCTCTCCATGGCCGGGTCCGGACAATCCGATCGCGTGGCGCAGGCGGTGAGGGCGAGGAGGAGCACGGCGGCGCGAAACATTTACGGCAGTGTACGCCTTTGCTGTTCACAAATAACTTCAGTGCTGCTATGGTGCAACAGCATTTAACGTCAGCCAAAGCGAGGTCCCGCCATGCGTTACGCTCTCCGGCTCTCCCTCCTGCTTCTCATCGCAGCGCCGCTGTTCGCCGTCCCCGTCATCAACTCGATCTCCCCGGCCTCGGGGCTGGTCACCGGCGGCGCGAAAGTGACGATCATCGGGCAGGGCTTCAACGACAACTGCATCATCTGCTCGCCTCCGTTCGGCGGCCTCTCCGTCTACTTCGGCAACACGCAGGCGACCTCGATCAAGCTGATCAACCCGACCAAGATCGAGGCCACCGCGCCGGCGCATCCGCCCGGCACGGTTCCGGTGAGCGTGCGCGTGATGGACGGCTCGAATCCGAACGTCTCCGTGCTCGACAACGCGTTCACGTACACGGGCTACTGGGAGCCCGACTTCGAGCCGGTGCTGTTCCCGATCTACACGCCGCCGATCAAGGGCGCCTTCGGCGCCGAGTTCCACTCCACGGCGCGCGTGGCCTCGGAAGCCGAGCCGTTCGACATCTTCGGCTACGACACCAACTGCACGCTCATCGATCCGCCGATCCTTCCGGATCGTCCGTTCCGCATCGGCACGGGAGAGACGGTGCTCGACACGCGCTGCAACCCCGGCGTGGGACGCCTGTTCTTCGTGCCCGCGGCGCACGTGGAGGATTTCGCGGCCAACCTGCGCGTCACGGACATCACGCGCCAGGCGCAGAGCCACGGCGTGGAAGTGCCGGTGGTGCGCCTCCGCGACTTCACCACCAGCCGCATCGTGCTCCTCGGCGTCCCCATCGATCCGCGCGTCCGCAACACGCTGCGCATCTACGGCCTGCCGGGCGGCGCGCAGTCGCTGATCGTGACCATCGGCGACGTTGCCCGCACCATCAACCTCCAGGAACCGGCCAGCATGTACGAGCCGAGCTACGCGCAGTTCAGCGATTTCCCCGTGAACGCGATCGCGACCGACAACACGATCAGCGTGACCATTGATCAGATGCGAAACGGCATCGTTCCGCCGACGGCCGTCTGGGCGATGGTGTCGGTGACGAACAACGACACGCAGCAGATCACGCTGGTGACGCCGTAATCTTTACGAATGGGGCGGGCCTCGGCCCGCCCCATTGATCGGCGCGATTGGAGGCAACCCGTATGACCTGGATTCGAACGATCCCCGAGTCGGAGGCCAATGCGGACCTCAAAGCCGCGCTCGAAGGGCAACGCGCGCTCTATCCGGCCGAGTACGAAACCTCGGCATTCGTGGACCAGGCTCCGGGCAGCAGCATCGTCGACGCACACAGCCTGATTCCGCAGGCGCTCTACCACGCGTTCGCGACGTTCGGCGTACTGATGGGGCCCGATCTGCCGCTGGAGCGCAGGCAGCACGAAATGATCGCGACCGTCGTCTCGGCGACGAACCGTTGCCAGTATTGAATCGCCGCGCACGCAGAGTTTCTGCGTCGGGTGACCCTGAGCGATTCACTGGCGGCGGCTATTCGCGAGGACTACCGCACGGCGGACGTCTCGGAACAGGACCGCGCGATGCTGGAGTTCGCGGTCAAGATCACCGAGGATCCGACGGCGATTCAGGCCGGCGACCACGATGCGCTGCGGAAGGTGGGGTTCGACGATCGCGGCATTCTGCAGATCACGCTCATCGCGTCGTGGTTCAACTACATCAACCGCGTTGCGGATGCGTTGGGTGTGGGCCGCGAAGGGTGAAGATGGGGCGGGCATTGCGCCCGCCCCGCGTTGCAACGGCTAGCACTCGGGCGCGGGCTCGGAAGCGCCGATGTAGTTCCAGTGCGCTCCGTCCCACTTGTACCAGCTGATGGTGCAAGTCGTTCCCTCGCACGAGCAGGCCTCGATCGACTTGAAGTAGCCGGTCTGCTGGCCCCAGTTCGCGCCCGTGGAATCGCAGCCGCGGAACTTGCCGCCGACCCAGGTCATGCTGCAGTCGTAGATGTCCGTGAAGATGTCGCTCCCCGGAGCGGCGACGGCCGGCTGGGCCGGTGTGAACGCGAAACTGAGAGCCAGGGTGACGAGAAGAACCGGGGCGAACCGCGAGACTCGAGACTTCATACGCATGTTGTTCCCTCCAAAAGTTATTGTATGTGGATCGCTTTCGGGAAGGAAGGACTTGCGTCACTCCATCGGCTGCGCAGGCTGCACGAACTCCCCATCCTCGAAGATCAGGTCATCGCCGAAGTCGCCCGTGCGAACGCCCAGGCGCTGGGAGTCGCGGGAGAGGCGGCCGTCGGCGCCTGCGCTCAGGATGCGGTAGTGCTGCGTGTCGCTGATGTAGATGTACTCCTTGCCCCAGCCGTCGAGGCGCACCATGCTGCGCAGGTACGTCGGCGTGACCAGCTTCGCAAGCTGATCGAGATCGCTCGTGGGCGGATAGAGGTCGTCGTGATCGATGGCGTAGGCCTCGACCGAGACCGCGAGCGTGCGCAGGTCCGCGGCGGTCCGTTTCTGTTTCGAGCGCTGGACCGCGGACTCGAGACCGGCCATGGCCGATCTCGCGAGCTCCTGCGTCGCCGCGGCGAGGTGCGTTCCCGCGGGCGACTCGAAGAACGCGATCGCCGCCTTCATGTCCGCCTCACTGAGGTGCTGCTCGTACGCGGCGAGTTGCGGCGCGTCGTCGGGAAGGTCGGTTCCCATCGCGGCGAGCATGTGATGCAGGAGCTCGCGCTTCGAGGGCTCGGCCGCGGCATTTCCGCCGGCCATCAACAGCAGGAAGAGTGCGACGATCGCCTGTTTCATGAAGGCGATCGTACCGCGAGCTCTTCTACACCGCCGCGGCCTTCTTCGCCTTCTTCGCCGCCACTTCGCGTTGCGAGTGGTCGAGCGTCTGCTTGCGGATGCGGATCGATTCCGGCGTCACTTCCACCAGCTCATCGTCCTCGATCCACTCCAGGCATTGCTCCAGTGTCATCACGCGCGGGGGAGTGAGGCGGACCGCGATGTCCGATCCCGAGGCGCGCATGTTCGTGAGGTGTTTGGCGCGGCAGACCTGCACCACCATGTCGCTGTCGCGCGAGTTCTCGCCGACGATCATGCCGCCGTAGACCTTGAGGCCCGGCGCGATGAACATCGTCGTGCGCTCCTGCAGCGGCTCGATGGCGTACGCGGTCGTGTCGCCCGCTTCCTTCGCGATGACCGCGCCGCGGTTGCGGCCGGCCAGCTCGCCGCGGTACGGGCCGTACTCGAGGAACGTGTGGTACAGCAGTCCCGTGCCGCGCGTCTCGGTGAGGAACTCCGTGCGGATGCCGAACAGGCCGCGCGTCGGGATCTTGAACTCGATGCGCACGCGTCCCGTGCCCGGGTTGACCATGTCGGTCATTTCCGCGCGGCGCTCCTGCAGCTTCTCCATGATCGCGCCGGTGTGCACTTCCTCGATGTCCACGACCAGCGCCTCGTACGGCTCCATGGTCTCGCCGTTGATCGTCTTGAGGATGACCTGCGGCCGCGACAGCGCGAACTCGTAGCCTTCGCGGCGCATGTTCTCCGCGAGGATGGAGAGGTGCAGCTCGCCGCGTCCCGCCACTTCGAAGCGGTCCGCCTGACCCGTCTCACGGACGCGCAGCGCGACGTCCTTGCGCAGCTCGCGGTCCAGGCGGTCCTTGATGTTGCGCGAGGTCACGTACTTGCCTTCCGTGCCCGCGAACGGCGAGTCATTGACCATCCAGAACATCGACACGGTGGGCTCGTCGATGGCGATCGGCGTCAGCGCTTCCGGTGCATCCGCGGCGGCGAACGTCTCGCCGATCTCCACGTCCGCGAATCCCGCCACGGCCACGATCTCGCCCGCCGCGGCTTCGGGCACGTCCTCTTTCTTGAGGCCTTCGAACACGGTCAGCTTCGTGACGCGGCCTTTCTTCTGCGTGCCGTCGCGGAGGATCAGCACCACGTCCGCGCCGTGCCTGATGACGCCGCGCTGCACGCGGCCGATGCCGAGACGGCCGACGTAGTCGTTGTAGTCGACGGAGCTGACCAGGAGCTGCATCGGGCCTTCGGAGTGGCCCACCGGCGGCGGGATGCGCTTGAGGATCGTGTCGAAGAGCGGGCGGCAGTCCTCGTTCGTGTCCGTGAGCTCGGAGCGCACGATGCCCTGGCGTCCAATCGCGTAGAGGATCGGGAAGTCGATCTGTTCATCCGACGCGCCCAGCTCGATCATCAAGTCGAATACTTCGTTCACCACTTCATTGGCGCGCGCGTCCTGGCGGTCGATCTTGTTGATGACGACGATGGGCAGCAGTCCCAGTCCCAGCGCCTTGCGCAGCACGAACCGCGTCTGCGGCATCGGACCCTCGGCGGCATCGACGAGCAGGATCACGCCGTCGACCATCGACAGCACGCGCTCCACCTCGCCGCCGAAATCCGCGTGCCCCGGCGTATCCACGATGTTGATCTTCACCTCGGACGGATGAATGAAGTCGGCCGGCAGATCGTGGCCGCCCGCCGTGTGCGTGGCTTCGTGATGCACGGGATGGCCGAGGGCGTCCGGCTGATCGACGAGGTAACGGACCGAGGTGTTCTTCGCCAGAATTGTGATCCCGCGCTCTTTTTCGAGGTCGTTCGAGTCCATGACCCGCTCATCGACGTGCTGGTACGAGCGGATGGCGCCGGACTGCTTCAGGAGCGCGTCGACGAGCGTGGTCTTGCCGTGGTCGACGTGGGCGATGATGGCGACGTTGCGGATGTCGTGTCTGAACTGCATCGGCGGCGTTAACCGATTCCCCTTCTATGAATTCCATGAAACGAAGTGCATACTGACTGCACTACTTACAAAAAGGATTCCCCCGGCGTGCGCGACGTCTTCATCAGCTATAGCCACAAGGACGGGCAGTGGGTGAACGAGGTGCTCGTCCCGCAGCTACAGGCCAGCGGCGTGGATGTGCTCGTCGATGCCGAGGACTTCCAGCCCGGGCCGGCGGCCCTGCAGAACATGGCCGATGCCGTGGCCGGCGCGCAGCGGACGCTGGTCGTGCTCACGCCGAACTGGGTGGCCAGCGAATGGACGCGGTACGAGGGGTTGCTCAGCGCATACGACGATCCCACCGGCACGCGCGGAAAGATGATCCCCATCCTGCGCGTAAAGTGCGAGCCGCCGAAGTGGGTGGCCATCCGCTCGTGGCTCGACTTTCTCGACGACACGCGCGTCGGGCAGCAGATGGCGCGGCTCGTTCGCGCGATCAAGCGCGGTCCGGACGCAGCAGCGGTGAAGATCGAGGTGGTGAACGAGGGGCTGCGCACGCTCGCGGACCTCATCGCCGGCGGACCGGCGCGTGACGCGCTGCTGGAGTTCCGCTTCCGCTTCGAGACCATCGCTGCGAGCATCGATCGTCTGGCGACGTGGAAGGAAGTGCACGATCAGTTGCATCACGTGCAGCTCCATTGCTACGACCGCGTCGTCGCCGACCTTCCGCGCCTCGGCGACGACGAACTGGTGGCCGATGCCATGATGCAGTACTGCGACACGCTGCTGCAGGCCGTCGATCGTCTGCGCCAGCTCGCCGCGAAGCCGCTCTTCGAGAACAAGCCGCTGACGTGGCTGGCCACGCTCGAGCGCGCACAGAAGATGATGTGTGAGGGCGTCGACGCGCGCGATCGCGACGGCGTGAAGAAGGCCGCATCGCTGGTCGATCGCGTGCTGGCCTCCGAGCCGCCGCGCATCGACGCGCGCCTGTCCGACGCCGCGGGCGAGCTGCAGTTGCAGGCCATCCTCGACGCACTCAGCGTCGTCCGCGGGTCGGCGAAGGAGAAGCAGCTCGAAGACGCGCTGGCCGAGATGGAGCGCCTCGACGACACGCTGCAGGAGCTGGTCCGCAGTCACACCTTGTGGCAGGACGTCGACGTCGTGATGCGCCGCGTGGACACGAATCTCGACACCGATACGTTCGAGCTCACCGACAGCTGGCCCGATCTCAGGAAGCAGATCACCATCCTCACCGCCGCGAGCGGTGAATGGGCGAAGGGCATCGCCAAGCTCGCGGAGTCCGTGCAGAAAGCGATCGACGAAAACGACGTGCACGCGATGGCGCGCCACTTCCGCCGCTATCGCCAGCGCGCGGTGATGCGTTTCTTCGCCGTCGACACGGATCTCAACGAGCAATGCCGCGAGCTGCGCAAGGCCGGCGATCCGCTCGCCGCAATCGTCGAGGCGCTGGCGTGAGTGTCCAGGACGCGTTTCCGACCATCTTCGACCTGCGTGCGACGCACGTGTCGCTGCTGTCGAAGCAGAAGCAGGGCGCGGCGGTGGGGGAGATCGAGCCGGACGTGCGCGACTTCGTGCGCCGTGCGCAGGTCACCGGCGCGTATCTCGATGCCGAGGAGCAGCGCGACGCCGCGCAGGGCCTGATCGACTACTGGGTGACCACGCTCTATCGCGCGTCGGTGAACATCGACGACGTCACGCTCGCCGACTTCGACGCAGATCTGGCGCCGACGCTGGCGGATGACCTCTGTCCGTACGTCGGGCTGGAAGCGTTCCGCGAGAAAGACTGCAACCGCTTCTACGGCCGCAAAAAGATGATCGCCACCGCGGCGGCGGTTCTCGAGCGCGAGCACTTTCTCGCAGTCGTCGGTCCGTCGGGCAGCGGCAAGTCCTCGCTCGTCTGCGGCGGCCTGATTCCCGCGCTGAAACGCGGCGCGATTCCCGGCAGCGATCAGTGGACGTATCTCGATCCCATCGTGCCCGGCGCGCATCTCGCCATGCCGGCGGTGCCGGGACCGCACGTCATCACCATCGATCAGTTCGAAGAGATCTTCACGCTCTGCGACGACCTCGCCACGCGCAACGCCTTCGCGCAGCGCGTCGCCGAGTTGGCGAAAGAGCACTACGTCATCGTCACCATGCGCAGCGACTACGAGTCGCGCCTGGCCACGATGCCGGAGCTGCAACCGCTCTTCGCCGCGGGCGATCTCCGCCCCACGCCCCTGGGCGCCCCCGAACTGCGCGAGGCCATCGAAGAGCCCGCGCGTCTGATCGGTCTCAAGTTCGAGAGCGGTCTCGTCGACGCACTCGTGCACGACGTCCTCGGCGAGCCCGCCGCGCTGCCGCTGCTGCAGTTCACGCTGTGGAAGCTGTGGCAGTCGCGCGATCACAACCGCATCACCATGGCCTCGTATCGCGAGCTCGGCGGCGGACGCGCGGCGCTCGCGAACTCCGCGAACGCGCTGTACGAGTCGCTGCTCCAGCAGGACCGCGACACGATGCGCCGCATCCTCCTGCGCATGGTTCGTCCCGCCGCGGGGGCGGAAGTCACGTCCAGCCGCGTGCCCGTGCAGGAGCTGCTGCGCCTCGGCGACGACCAGTCGCGCGTGCAACGCGTGCTGGACCGGCTCGTTGCCGAAAAGCTCGTGCGCAGGAGCGACGAGCAGGTCGAAGTCGCGCACGAGGCGCTGATCCGCAACTGGCCGCTGTTCGTGACGTGGATCGAGCGGCAGCAGGCAGACCTCATCGAGCTGCGCCGCTTCGAAGCGCTCGCTGACGAATGGGTGCGCTTCGGAAGGCAGAGCGGATTCCTCGACGAAGAGCAGTTGCGCGAGGCCGAGGAGTGGCTGAAGAACGATCGGGCGATCGACGTGAAGGAGTCGCTGCCCGCGCTCGTGAAAGCGAGCCGCGAGTTGATCGAGGAGCGCCGGCGCGGACAGCGCCGCGCACGCACTCTCGCGATCGGCACCATCGCGCTGCTCGTCATCGCCGTGATCGCCATCCTCGGGTGGAAACTGCGCGCGGAGAGCGTGGCCAAGCACGAGCTCGAGCAGGCCGTCGCAGCGGAACAGATCGCGCGCAAGGCCGCGGAAGAAGAGAAGGTCAGGGCGCAGGAGAACCTGGCGTTGTTCATGGAGCAGCGCGAGAAGACTCGCGATCTCGCCGAGCAGTTCACGGACGTGTACGAGAACAAAGGCGACGTCAGGCGCACGACGTACTCGGGCTTCAGCGCCATCGCCTCGCCCCGCGATCGCGTGCGCCCGCTGTGGCCGGGCGCGAGCATCGGTCCGGCGGACGAGAAATCAGCCGGCTCGATCTGCTGCGTCGTGTCCGACGCGCGCGGCAACCCCTATCTGCTCACACTCGCCTTCATCGCCGGAAAAACGGGCGGCGTGATCCTGCAGCCCGGACTCGCGGACGGCGGCACGAACGAAGATCGCATCGGCACGGTCGTGAAGCTCGATGAAACGGACGTGCGCGGCGGCGCGCTCATTCGCGTCGATCCCGGCGTCGACGTCAATCCCGTGACGCCGAACCTCGGACGCATCACCGGCCTCGCGCGCGGCGTGAAAAAAGGGGAGATGCTGCGCCTGATCGGCCGCGGGTCGGGCTTCGCCAGCGCGCGCGTGATCGAGACGCGGCCGGACGGACAGGTGGTCATCGAGTTCAAGGGCCGCGGCGACGGCGACGCCGGCGCGCCCGCCATCAACGCGAAAGGGGAGCTGGTGGGCATCCTCTGGAGCGGCGACGACTCGACCTCGTTCCTCATGCCCGCGCGGCGCATCCTCGGCGACCTGCACGTGCGCCTGGCGAAGTAGACTCGCGCGCATGAAACGCGCACTCCTCGCCGTCTGCCTGCTCACGCTGTCCGCATCCGCGCAGGAGCGCGACATGTCGCGCATCAACTGGATGGAGTTCCGCGAACTGGTGCCGTCGAAGATCACGACGGTGCTCCTGGCGACGGGCACGCTGGAACCGCACGGCGTCGCGAACAACGGCGCGGACATCACGGCGCCGGAGGCGATGGCGCGAGCGATCGCGCCGCGGGTGAACGCCATGGTCGCGCCGACGGTGCCGTACGGCATCACGGGATCGATGGAAGCGTATCCGGGCGCGTTTCAGATTCCGGAAGCCGCGTACCGGCCGTACGTGAAAGCGGTGCTGGAAGGACTGGCCAAGAACGGCTTTCGCAACATCATCATCCTCAATGGACACGGCGGCGGGCAGACGGCCGTGTTGACCGCGGTGGCCGCGGAGGTCTCGGCCGAAAAGCACGTGCGCACGCTGGTCATCAACTGGTGGTCGTTCGCGTCCGACGTGACGAAGGAAGTATTCGGCGAAGACGGTGGCCACGCCGGCTGGAACGAAACGGCGATGGTGCAGGCCATCGATCGCACGCTGGTCCATCCGGACCGCTACAGCGACAAGCTCGCCACCGCGTATCCCGCGCCCGGCACGTGGACGGCGGTGCCTTTCCCGTCATCGATCGGCCTCTATCAGCCGGGACAGGGCTACCCGAAGTTCGATCAGAAGAAAGCGGACGAGTACTACCGCCGCGTGAACGAGAAGGTCTTCACGCTGATCCGCGACACGATCGCGAAGTGGGACGAGGCAGGGGTGTGAGACGCCGAGGGGCCTCCGGCGGCCGGGGGCTCGCCCCCGGACCCCGCTGGTGGGCCTGGCCTCCGCGACACGCTGTGTCGCAGAGGCCAGGCCTGCAAACGGGGTCCGCGGCCCGTGGCACCGGCGGCCGGACGCCTCTCGTTGTCACTTACATTGCCGGGTAGAATCCGCGCCGTGATTCGGCGCATCTGCGTGTTCTGCGGGTCCAACACGGGCTCCGAAGAGCGCTACACCGAAGCGGCCCGCGACCTCGGCCGCCTCTTCGCCCGCGAAGGCATCGGCCTCGTCTACGGCGGCGGCAGCGTGGGCCTGATGGGCGAGCTCGCCGACGCGGTGCTGGGCGCGGGCGGTGAAGCGATCGGCGTGATCCCGCACGCGCTGTGGGCGCGCGAAGTCGGGCATCGCGGTCTCACGGACATCCACATCGTCGAGACGATGCACGAGCGCAAAGCGATGATGGCCGATCTCGCCGACGCCTTCATCGCCCTCCCCGGCGGCCTGGGAACTCTCGAGGAGATCTTCGAGGTCTGGACCTGGGCGCAACTCGGACTGCACGCGAAGCCCCTGGGCTTCCTCGACGTGAACGGCTTCTACGGCCCGCTCATGCAGTTCCTCGACCGCGCCGCGCGCGAACGCTTTCTCCGCGTGGAGCACCGCGGCATCGCGGTCGTCGAGAGCGACGCCGAGGCGCTCCTTCGTCGCTTTGATACGTGGAAGCCGCCGCGCGTGCAGAAGTGGATCTCGCGGGATGAGACGTGAACGCGTTTGTCGCTGCCTATGGGGGCAGGCGAAACGCTCCGACGTGAGGCGTACAACTCGCGAACCGAGCGGTTCTCGGTGGTGATCGTTAGCAGCTTCGGACGCGACAAGCTTGGCAACTATCCCCACGGCAAGACTCAATAGCGATGGCTTTCAAAC
>DATLBM010000210.1:0-5915 GCA_035526885.1 Thermoanaerobaculia bacterium
CCATTGATAAATGATGCTGAAGGCCACGCTGCCGATGGTCAGCAGCGGCCAGCGTTTCTTGTACGCCACCCAGGCCAGTCCCGCGTTGAGCAGCAGCAGGTACGAGAACAGCCCGATGGGACGGTTCTCGCCGGTGGACAGGAGCGCGGGCGTGGCGAAGCCGCCCAGCATCCCCAGCAGCGCGATGAACGGCGACTCGCGCCGGATCGACAGCAGGACCGCCACCGCGGTGACGATGATCATTCCGCCGAAGACGACCATCGCCGGCAGCAGATGCCACAGCGCGTGCACGGCGAAGAGCGTGGCGTAGAGGATGGCGATGCCGGCGCCGAGCATGGCGTTCGCGGTGAACTTGTAGCCGCGCGCCACGCGCAGCTCGCAGACGACGAGCAGCACGCTGCCGGTGATCAGGCCGATGGCCGCGCGCACCGGAGGCCGCACCCAGCCGTGCTCGACGGAGTACTTGAGGAAGTAGATGGCCGCGATCACCAGCGCGATGCCGGCCACCCACGAGAAGAGCTTCACGCCGACGAACGACTCCCAGTCGATGCGCTGCCAGATCGGCGGCTGCGCCGACGGAAGGGGCACGTGCGGTGCGCGCGGCGGCGCGGGCGGCGGTGGCGGCGAGAAGGACGGAGGAGCAGCGGGCGGTGGAGTGGGCGGCGCCGGAGGACGCGGCGGCACGGGCGGAGGCGGTTGATAGATCGGAATGACCGGTTCCGACGTAGGACGGGCTTCAGCCCGTCCCCCCGGTCCCGACGTAGGACGGGCTTCAGCCCGTCCCTCCGGTCCAGGACGGGCTGAAGCCCGTCCTACGTTTGCAAGCTCATCGCGGAAGTCCTTGAGGTCGCTCCGCGCTTTGACGGCAACGGCCAGGGCAATGATCGAAACGACCAGCGCGAGAAAAGTAGCCATAAATGAAAAGGGCGGGCTCGCCGCCCGCCCTTTAGATTACGCGCTTTCGCGATGCGCGAGTATCTTCTCGCGCCCCGTGAGATAGAGCAGCAGGATGAGAATCACGAACGGGATCAGCGACAGCAGATCGCCGATGCCTTCCTTCAGCATCGGGTTCAGGTCCGCGACGCGGCCGATGGCGGCGTTGAAGCCGCCCATGGCCGGCACGCCCGCGAGGATGGCGATGAAGATGCCCGCGATCGCGCCGCCGGCGATGTAGCCGGACGCCATCAGCACGCCCGGACTCTTGTCCCCCTCGGCCACCAGCTGCTCCTCGGTGAGCTGCTTGGCGGCGTGCTTCTTCGCGATCCAGCGATCGACGGCCCAGCGCACCATGCCGCCGATGAGAATCGGCGACGACGAGGAAAGCGGGAGGTAGACACCGACCGCGAACGCGAGCGACGGAATGCCGGAGAGCTCCAGCACGACGGCGATCATCACGCCCAGCAGCACCAGGCCCCACGGCAGCTGTCCGCCCAGGATGCCCTTGATGATGTAGGACATGAGCGTCGCTTTCGGCGCGTCGTACTTTTTCACTTCCGTGCCGTCGGCGAGCTTGTTGATCGCGCCGTTGATGCCCGGGTCGACGTAGTAAACAGGTTTACCACTGTCATCGACGAGGTACTTCTCGGCGTTGCCGCCCGACGGATCCTGGCGGAACCAGACGTTGTAGGTGTTGGGGTCGGTGCCGCCGGCGAAGAGACGCCCTCTCACCTTCGTCTTGCCGTGATACTCGCTCGGGTTGGCAACCTCGCCCGGCTTCGCGGAGCCCGCGGAGATTCCGGCCGGAGCCTTGCCGACGGGCACGAACACCGAGCTGCTGTCGTTCAGCAGCAGGAGGAGCGGCCCGAGCATGAGCGCGGACGCGAGCGCTCCGATGAGGATGGCGATCTGCTGATACTTCGGCGTGGCGCCGACGAGGAAGCCGGTCTTGAGATCCTGCGACGTCGTGCCGCCGTTCGACGAGGCGATGCAGACGATCGCGCCGATCGACAGCGCCGTGACGAAGTAGTTGCTCCCCGTCCAGCGCAGGATCACGAAGCACAGACAGGTCAGCAGCAGCGTGGCCACGGTCATGCCGGAGATCGGGTTCGACGACGAGCCGATCTCGCCCGTCAGACGCGACGAGACGGTCACGAAGAGGAAGCCGAAGATGATGATGAGAATCGACGCCACCAGCCGCGCGATGATCGGCGTGCCGCCGACGTAGAGCGGGTTGGCGCACGCGATCACGACGATCAGCGCCACGATGCCGATCAGCACGAGCTTGATGGACAGATCGCGATCGGTGCGCGGCGCCGCCACGGCGGCATTCGACGTGTCTTTCGTCGTCGCCAGATCGCGCAAACCGCCACGAATGCCGTGCCAGATGATCGGCAGCGAGCGGAAGACGCTGATGATGCCGCCCGCCGCCACCGCGCCCGCGCCGATGTAGAGCACGTACGAGTTGCGGATCGCGCTCGGCCCCATGTCCCTGATGAGTACCGTCGTCTCGGGCGCCAGCGGCCCGGTCAGCGAGCTGCCGAAGAACTTGATCATCGGAATGAGCACGAGGTACGCGAGCACGCCGCCCGCGCACATGATCGCGGAGATGCGCGGTCCGATGATGTAGCCGACGCCGAGCAGCTCCGGCGAGATCTCCACGGAAACCGACGCCGCGTTGAAGGGCGCGCCGAAGACTTTCTCCGAGACGTCCTTCCAGCCGCGCAGAGCGATGTTCGCGAACTTGTAGACCAGGCCGATGCCGAAGCCGGTGAAGATCGTCTTCGCGCTCGTGGCCGCGCCGCCCAGCGCTTCCTGCTCGGCCTTGGCCTGCGGCGAGGCATTGGCCATCGACTCGTCGCTCGCCCCCGCCTTCAGCACTTCCGCGCACGCCGTCCCCTCGGGATACTTGAGGATGCCGTGCTGCGCCACGATCAGCGCGCGCCGCAGCGGAATCATCATCAGGATGCCGATCAGGCCGCCGAGGACGGCGACCAGCATCACGCGCGTGATCTCGAGATCGAAGCCGAGGATCAGAATGGCGGGCATCGTCACGCCGACGCCGAAGGCGATCGATTCGCCCGCCGAGCCCGCGGTCTGCACGATGTTGTTCTCGAGGATGGTGGCGTTTCGCAGGCCCATCGTCGAGAGGATGCGGAAGAAGGTGATGGAGATGACCGCGACCGGGATGGACGCGCTCACCGTCAAACCGACCTTGAGCACGAGATAGAGAGACGAGGCGCCGAAGATCATCCCCAGGACCGTGCCGATGATGATCGGAAGCGGCGTGAGCTCGCGAAGATTCGTCTCCGGAGCGATGTACGGCGTGAATGGCGTGGGACCGTCCGGCTCGAAGCCTACGCGGTCCGGATGCCCTTGCGGAACAGCACTCATGCGGATCTCCCTCTAATGCAAAGTGTTGGTGATTGTAGCCGCAAAGGTCGGTGCCCAAATTCCGAGGCCGGCACGAGCGGCGCGAATCGGGCTACGAGCGGTTGCGCGATCGCAACAACTCTTCGAAAAGCGGCCCCGGCTCTTTGCAGGACTCGCCATTCAGCATGCGCAACGCAGCGAGGCCGGTCAGGCTGCCGGTGAGAAACGCGCCTTCTTTGACTTCTCCGATCGACGGTGCGCGCTCTTCCACGGCCACGCCTTGATCGATCACCCACCGCCGCACGATGCCGGGCAGGATGTCTTCCTTCGCCGTGATGAGCGTCGTGCCGCGCACGGCGAAGACGTTCGTGGCCGTCCCTTCGAGCACGTTCCCGTTTCGATCGAGGAACAGTCCCTCGTTCGCGCCTGCTTTCGCTGCTTCTTTCAATCCGATCGCGCAGGCCGCGTACGACGTGAGCTTGTGCTCGGGCAGCGATCGTCTGATGTCCAGCGTGATGGCGCGCGCGTCCGTGCGGCGTTGGAGCGTCAGCGGCGGAACGGCAATCGCGCTCGCGTGCAACAGCCACCGATCGGCTTCGATGTAGAGACAGCGCACCGCCTCCCCCGCCGCCGCCTTCCCCACCTCGGCCACGAACGCGGCGCCATCGGGCTCCGGAAAGCCGAGCGCGATCGCGGATGCGCGCATGCGCTCGAAATGCGCGTCGAGCTCGACGGCGCGTCCGCGCACGACGAGCATCGTCTCGAACAACCCCATGCCATGCGCAACGGCGGGCGAGGTCACGCTGACGTCGACGGCGCACCTCCCAGGAATCTGAAGAAGGGCGCGGCCTTGGCGCGGCACTCATCGTCTTCCGCCGCGGGATCGGAGTCCCACACGATGCCGCCGCCTGCGTGATAGCGCACGGTGGTGCCGGTGACGACGGCGGTGCGAATGGCCACGCTCATCTCGGCGCCGTGCGCATCGATGGTGCCGATCGAGCCGCAGTAGACGCCGCGCGGCACGGGCTCGAGCTCGCGGATGAGCTGCACGGCCGCACGCTTTGGCGCACCGGTGATCGAGGCCGCGGGCGCGAGCGCGCCGAGAACGTCCGCCACGCTGGCGTCCTTCAGTCCCTCGGCGCGTACGGTCGATTCGAGGTGATGCACGTAATCGAGCGTGCGCACGGCGCGATACTCGGAGACGGACACGCGTCCCGGTGGAGCGACTTTGCCGAAATCATTGCGGACGACGTCGACGATCATCAGATGCTCTGCCTCGTCCTTCGCGCTGCCGAGCAGGCTCCTGATCTCCGCGGCGTCATCGCCTTCACGGCGCACGGTCCCCTTGATCGGCATCGACGTCGCCACGCCACTGCGCCGGTCGAACCGCAGCATGACCTCGGGCGAAGCACTCACCACCGCCCACCCGTCCCCGTGAATCAGCGCGGAACACTGCGGCGCGTGCGGCGCCGTGAGCGCGGCGTACAACTCGCCCGCGTCGACGCGCACGTCCGCCTCGAACGCGCGCGTCAGGTTGACTTGATAAACATCACCGTCGCGAATGCACTGTCTGATTCGCTCGACGAGCTTCCGATGCGCGCCGCCTCCGAGCGAGTCACGAATGACCGCGCGATGAGTTCGCGCGCGCGCCTGCATCGCATGCGGCGACGCCGGGCGCTCATGCCACGAGAAAAACGCCGCCGGCTCGCACGGATGCGCGTCGCGCGGCATCACATCCTCTTCCGACGCCAACGCTTCATACGCGATGAACCCCACCCACCGCCCATCCCCGGCATCGCTCTCCAACTCCCGCACGAACGCCTTCCAGCCCGCCGCCTCCGCCCACGCGAGCGTGCGCGTCTCGCGTGGTGCGGCGTAGGTGTGGTTGGCGAACACGGTCGGCATGGTACGCCGCGCGCGCTGAAGCCGGCGTGTCAAGCACTCTGCGGAAACCACGAAAAAGATTTTTCGCGCGTGGCGAATTTCCCGCACCCCTGACGAAAACCCGTTCTGCCGGGATTCGCGTCGCTGCGGAAGACGCGTCGATGCCCTGTGGAAACGTTTTACTTTGCACAACTGCCGTGCTCGCACGCTTCTCCTTCGCCAGAGAGCGTTTCCGCCGCATTTCCACATTTGCACAAGCACCTGTGGATTTGCGCCAAGCATTTTGTGCAAAAGCGGAAAAGTAAAAACTGACGCGTGCACACGATCCGGTGTCTTGTGGAAAAGCGCAGATTTCACTGAGCGCAAGCGTGTGGGAAACGGCGACAAAACTTGTGGAGAGGCTGCGGGCTCCAAAACGAACCTTACGATCGCGGCGCTATGTTGAATAGAACGAAGCGGTCGAAAGGGGTGGACTTCGGCGAGCACTTGCCGCTGACGGTCCTGGTGGCGGGTTTGGTGGCCTCACATCGAAGCCTGATGGAAGGGCAGATCGGGCGCGCGATCGCGATTCTCGCGGCGGCCGGCGCAGGCGCTGTCATTCTCGCGGCGGCCGCAAGACTCGTCCGCTACCTGCAGTAACGCTTTTCCACAAGCCCTTGCGGATATGCGCAAAACTCCTTGTGCAACCGCCCAATGCACCGGCAAAACTGGCCGCGCGTGCG
>DATLBM010000211.1:0-5911 GCA_035526885.1 Thermoanaerobaculia bacterium
AGAACGTCATCGACGTCGGCCTGCTCGAGTTCTGCTTGCGCGAGGATCTGAACAGGACCGCGCCGCGCGTGATGGGCGTGCTGCGTCCGCTGAAAGTGGTCATCACGAATTACGAAGAGGAAAGCGAAGAGTTCGAGACGCCGAACAATCCCGAGGATGCGTCGATGGGGACGCGGCGGGTGCCGTTCGGCAAGATGATCTACATCGAGCGCGACGACTTCATGGAAGAGCCGCCGAAGAAGTTCTTCCGCCTCGCGCCGGGACGCGAGGTGCGCCTGCGCGGCGCGTACTTCATCACCTGCACGAACGTGATCAAGGACGATGCGGGGAACATCGTGGAGCTGCGCGCGACGTACGATCCCGCGACGCGCGGCGGCGACTCGCCCGACGGACGCAAGCCGCAGGCCACGCTGCACTGGGTGTCCGCGGAGCATGCGCTCGACTGCGAGGTGCGGCTGTACGAGCGTCTGTTCCTGGTGGAAGATCCCGAGCAGGGCGACGGCGATTTTCTCGCGCACCTCAATCCGGCGTCGCTGGAGGTGATCGCGGACGCGAAGCTGGAGCCGAGCGTGGCCGCCGCCCCCGTCCTCACCCGCTACCAGTTCGAGCGCCTCGGCTACTTCTGCGTGGACCGCGACTCGACGCCGGAGAAGCTGGTGTTCAACCGCACGGCGACGCTCAAGGACTCGAAGTAGGCGGTTGTCGGTTCTCAGTTTTCGGTTGTCTGCGATGAGTGGGCTTCGGGCCATGCTGCGCTCACGGATACCGTGAGTTCGTGCACTCGATGTCGGGAGTTCTCTCGCGCAAAATGTAGGGCGCGAGGTCAATGCCGAGCGGGCGGCTGGCGCATTCAGGGGCGACGATCGTAAGCGGTTGCTCCGGCGTCTTGTGTGGACTGAAGATCTCGTCGCCGTCAAGGATCCAGTTGTAGTCGGCGAAGGCATGGGGGTGCCCATGGGGCGACACACTGCTGACGACGGCAACGGCGTTCGGCTTCAGGGTGATCGTTTCGCCATTCTCGTTGGTCAATACGACGGAACCTGCGGTTTGCACGGAGTACTGAACTACGTGTGCGAGGCGGTATGCGCGATTCCACCGAGGGTCCTTTGATTTCACCACGTATTGGGTTTTGACGTCGCGCGTGGTCAGACAGCCACCCTTATAGTCGAGTGAGCCGAGGACCTTCCAATGCGCCGAAGGGATTTTGCCCGAAATCTTCTTCTCTGGTTTCCCGTCGGTGATGAGTGATAGCGGAGTCACATGGGCGAGGAAGGAAGGTTTCCTGTCCACCGGACCGGAAACACCCTGGCCGCTGAGCACCCACTGATGTCCCAGAAGCTCGAAAGAGCACAGTCCCTGACAGGTGTGCGGACCGTCGACGTCAGCCTCGTCGACGAGGAGGACGGGCATGTGCTGGACATCCGGTTTGACGAAGACCGCTCGCTCGCCGATTGGTACCCCACCATCGAAGATCGTCACGTGGGCGATGAAACCGAAGAACAGGATTGTAAAGGTGTCCACGATGCCTCCTTCGTCACGGATACCGTGAGTTCGTGCACTCGATGTCGGGGACGGACGGGTAGAGCTCGAGGAGCGGCGGACTTCCTCCCGGGCATTCGATGGGGACCTCGTTCAACGCGCTCTGTTCTTTCCAATCGAGGTCCGCGATCTCGTCGCCGTCCAGGATCCAGTTGTAATCCGCGAAATAATGCGCCTGCTTGTTGCGGGCAGTGTTCTCGACACGGATCGCGGCGGCGGCCTTGAGGACGATTTTCTTTCCCGATTTGCGGCTCACGAACTCGACCGGGCCCGTTGCTGCCGCGGTGTATTGCACTTGGTGCGCGAGCAGGTGAGGATCGGGCCAGTCGGCATCATGAAAAGAAATCTCGTAGATCTTGACGGCATGTGCGGTCAGACAGCCACCGCTGTAGTCGAGATAGCCGAGCACACGTTTATGGGACAGCGGGACTTTCGCCTTCACCTTTGCGATCGGTTTGCCGTCGGTGAGGAGGCTCAGCGGCGCTACGTGCTCGAGAAACGACGGCTTTCTCGTGACGGCGCCGGATTGACCCGGCACAGTGAGAACGAGCTGCTCGCCCGTGAGGTCGAATTGCGCTGCTTCGTTGTTGACGACGGTATACGGCAAAGTGGTGCCTTCGAGAACGTCGGCCTTGAAAGCAGTGAGCACGACTTTGTGCTGTACGTCAGGGCGGACGAACACGGCTCGTTCACCCGCGGAACCGCCGAGCGTCACGTGCGCGATGAAGCCGATGAACCAGATCGTAAAGTCCATGTGTCTCCTTCGTCAGCTTCCCATCCCGACCAGTTGAAATGCCGCCCATGCGCTTGGTAAGGCGAGCTCCGGATCGGACGAGTGGAGCATCATCAGTTGCGCGTCTCGCAACGCTGCGCGCGGCGAGAGGCCGCGGCCGATCGCCGCGTGAAACTGCCGTGAGAACGTAGCGGCGGCCGGGTCTGTGACGTCCCACAACGTTCCGACCACGTTGCGCGCGCCGGCCGCGAGGAATGCCGCGGTGAGCGAGGAGACGTCGTACGCCGCGCCGCGGCGCTCCGCCGTGCCGCACGCCGCCAGAACCACGAGCATGTGTCGCGGCACGGACAGACGGGCAATCGCACGCGCCGTCCACACGCCGGAACTCGTTCGCGACGGCGCGAGCAGCAGCGCCGCGAGTGAAGGGTCGTTCTCGTTCACGCGCGCATGCGACGCGACATGCAGAACGTCCGCTTCGAAGATTTTCGGTTCGATCAAGTCGACCTGTGCCGACTGCGCAGCATAACGCCATACCGTCTTGTATCGCGCCGCGACACCGGCCGCTTCTTTTCGTGACAGAAAGAGCGGGTCGAGTCCAAGCTCCGGAGCGGTGGCCGGGTCGCTGACGATGATGGCGTCCGTCAACGGCAGCGGGTTCTCCGAAACGCGCGATGCGTAGATGCTCCCGCTCGGCATCATGGTGATCGGATTCCGTTCGACCGCCCAGTGAGCGCCGTCATGGAGCGCGCTGAACGGAATCCGCGCGACGACATCGTCGGCGATCACGACGAGATTGCGCGACGGGTGGGCGGCAGCGACGGCGCGCAGAAGCACGTCGTACAGGCGCCGGGCCTCAGCGGGTCGCGCCTCCCCTTTCACGATCGCGTCGGTGAGGCGTTCGCTCCATTTGCTCAAGTCGGCTCGTGGGACGCGAACGACCGTGTGCGTGATCGCCGCCCCTGTGACCGTCAGCACGAGCAGTCGATCGGGGAGCGCGGTGAAGTACACGAGCACATCGCCGGTCGCGATGTGCCGCTGGATCTCCTCGATCCGCATCGACGGCACGCTCGTCCGCGAGAGGGAAAGGCGGTCGAGCAGCGACCGCGCCCGGCCGCGCTCGATGGCCTCCAGCACGGCTGCGGAAGCTCCACGCCGACTCTCGAGGTCCGCGAGCAGCTCGAATGCACTGGCCGCCGTGGACGCGAACGACATCCGCAGGTCGACGTCGCCGATCGATTGCCGGCGCACGTCGAGCTGGTGCACGCTTTCCCTCGCGTCGGCCAGCGCACCGTCCGCATCGAACGGCACTCGCGCACGGGCACGTTCGTAGTACGCGAGCGGCAGATGGAGATCGCGGTCGTGACTCGTGGCGAACGCGATGCACTCGGTGAGGAGCGCCGCGGCCCGGCGTGGCGCCGCATACATCAGTAGCTGCGCTTGCGAGTACCGCAGGTCATCGAAAGAAGTCGCGTGCAGTCCGGGATCCGTGATGAGCGCCAGCTCGGCGGCCGCAACGTTCATGTCCGTTGCGGCGGCGCGCGCATCGCCTGACCGGTGCGCGGCGACCGCACCCCGGATGGCGGCGTCGAACCGCAGGCGCCGGTTCGGCGTTCCGGGGCATTCCTGGATGAGGCGGAAGAGCGATCGCGCGACCGCCCAATGCTCCTCGCGCATCTCCTGACGCGCGGCTTGGTGAATGGCGAGCTGCAGCGAACGGGCATCGCCCGTGGTGCTGATTGACTCCAGGACGCGTTGACGCATCACCCAGGCTTCGTGGTCGCGCCCCAGTAGCGCCAGCAGCGCCGCGGCGGCGGTGCGCATGTCGTTCTCGTTTTCCTGTTCGCGGAGGCGGTGAAACGCATCGGCGGCGGCGCCGAACGAGCGGAACGCGTCATCGACGTTTCCGCGCTGCGATTGCAGGAGCGCGCCGAGCCACTGGAGTTGAGCGTGCAGAGCCGCATACCCCACGGGCACCGTCGCCTGGAGACGCGCCAATGTTGCGGAGGCGCCGTGGACGTCATCGAGATCGGTGGCGGCGTTCGCCTCGAAATACGCCGCCGCGAACCGCATCGGACTCGAGGCCTCTGCGAAATGTTTCGAGGCGAGGCGGAGTTTCGGAAGCGCTTCCGCGGGGCGCCTCGCCGCGAGCGCCAGCCGCCCCTCGCGATACTCGATGTGCGCACGCACGAGCAGACGCCGCGCGTCCGGTCCCGCGTCGCGGATCGCGCTGACCGCGTCCGCCGCAAGCCGATCGCCGGTGACTCGCTGCAGGGCCGCGGCCACCGCCGCCGCGATGACGAGCTCCTGCTCCGCGGGCTTGCCGGCATCCGTGAGCCGCGCCCAGTTGCCGAGGAACTCTCCTTCCGTCCAGGTCCGGGATTGCTGGGGGAAGCGCCTCACGATGTTCTCGACCGTCGCACCGTCGGCGTTCAACGCTGCGAGGCGAAGACGCTCGAGCTCGCGCGGCCAGCTTCCCGACGCCGTCGTTAAATCGTCGATGACGCGAATGGAGCGGCGCGCTTCCTCTGCCCATCCACCCGTGGAATCGCTCCCGAGATAGGTTTCCCAGGCGATGCGGCCGAGTCGCGGTCCGCCGAGCGTGGACACCGCGACGGCACGGTTGAACCGTGCAGGGGCAAACGCAGGGTCGATCGCCAGTGCGCGATCCGCTGCCGCCAGCGCGATCGCCGTCGCGTGCGGATCGCCCGTTGCATCGGCTTCCGCGATGTGCGCAGCCGCGAGATCGCTCCACCTCGCGGCGTCTGTCGGGTGCGCATCGGCGAAGCGCTCCAGCAGCCGTACTGCCTCCGCGTGGTAGCCCGAGAGCAGCGATGAGCCGGCGCGCAGACGTGGCGAGCTGCGCGGGTCCTTCGCGACCCGCGCGGCAGCAGCGCGAACGCCGGGCGGCGCGGCAACAGGACGTGAAGGTGCCGGCGCGTAGGGGAGGAACGACAACCGTCCGCGAACGGTGCGGTGTGGCGCGCGCGCGACTTCGCGACTCAGCCGGCGATCGGCCGCGCCGCCGCCGACCTGCAACCAAACGAGCGCTCCCGCCGTCAGGACCATCCCCGCAGCCAGCGCCCAGAACCAAGATCTCCGCATTGCTGCGAGCTGTATAGTTCATCAAACAAACAGGAGGGAACTATGCGTCGTCTTTTGGCCTTCGTGTCCCTGGTTTTCCTTGCGTCCGCTGCGCTTGCGCAGGACGCGCCGGCGAAGCTCACCTGGATCCGTTTCTACGAAGTGGAGCGCGGCCGCGAAGCGGATTTTCTGCGCTTCGTGCGCGAGGCGGTCTCGCCCGTGCTGCAGCCGATGGTCGCGACGAAAGCCGCGGTCGCGTGGGGCGTGGCGGTGCCGCTGACGCGCGACGACGAGACGTGGACGCACGTTGTCTACGTCGGCCTGCCGGATTGGAGCGGCGTGGATCGCGTGGTCACGGCGTTCGAGCCGGCCGGCGCGCTCGCGTCGTCCGTGCGCCGGTCGCATGACGTCGTGCTCCGCCACCTCTCGCAGGGCGGCACGCAGGCGGCGATGCCGAAGTTCATCAGCTACGACACGTACGTCATCAAGCCCGGCCGCACGGGCGAGGCGGTCGCGCTCTACAACGAATGGGCGAAGCCGATGCTCACCAGTCCCGCC
>DATLBM010000212.1:0-3201 GCA_035526885.1 Thermoanaerobaculia bacterium
CGCGAGCGCTGGGCGGTGTGGTTCCAGCGCCTGCCGTCCGAGGCCCCGGCGCCGGTCACCGATCCGGACGGCATCCGCGACTTCTTCTCCCACTTTCACATCTGTCACTGAACGCGTTCAAAAATCCTCTTGACGCGTGCCCTTGCTGAACCTACCTTAGTTTTGAACGCGTTCGAAAAGCGTTCAGGAGGACAGCATGAAGATCGTCATTCCCGGCGGCACCGGACACCTCGGGCGCATCCTCACCGACGCCTTCCGCCGCCGCGGCGACGAGGTAGTGGTGCTGAGCCGCAACGTCGAGGCGCCCGCGCATTTCTGGGACGGCCGCACCTTCGGCGACTGGGTCGACCAGCTCGACGGCGCGGACGTGGTCATCAACCTGGCCGGCCGCAGCGTCGACTGCCGCTACGGTCCGCTGCAGCGCGAAGAAATCCTCTACTCGCGCATCGAGTCCACGCGCGTCCTCGGCCGCGCCATCTCGCACGTCAAGCGCCCTCCGGCGCTGTGGCTGCAGGCTTCCAGCGCCACGATCTACGCCCATCGCTTCGACGCGCCGAACGACGAGCACACCGGCATCCTCGGCGGCCACGAGCCCGACATGCCCGAGGCCTGGCGCTTCTCGATCGACGTTGCGCGGGCGTGGGAGCGCGCACTCGATGAAGCGCAGACGCCGTGCACTCGCAAGGTGAAGATGCGCATGGCCATGGTCATGAGTCCTGAGCGCGGCGGCCCGTTCCACGCGCTCCTGCGCACCGTCCGCCTCGGCCTGGGCCGCTTCGGCGACGGCAGGCAGTACATGTCCTGGATTCACGAGCGCGACTTCGTGCGCGCCGTGCGCTGGCTGATCGACAACGATCTCGAAGGCGCCGTCAATCTCAGCGCGCCGCATCCGGTCAGGAACGAGGAGCTCATGAGCGAGCTCCGCGACGCGTGGGGCGGTCCGCCGCTGGCGATTCCCGCATCCGGCGTCGTGCTCGAAGCGGGCGCGCGGTTGCTCGGCACCGAGACGGAGCTCGTGCTGAAAAGCCGTCGCGTGTTTCCGGCGCGGCTCCTCGAGCACGGCTTCGCGTTCGACTATCCACGCTGGCCCGAAGCCGCGCGCGAGCTCTGCGCGCGATGGAAAGGCGGCGTGCCGGTTTCGGAGATGCCGTCCGCCGCGATGTGGTGAAATTCGCTTCGTGAAGACGTTGAAAGCGGAAGAGACGCGCAGTCGCATCCTCGACGAGGCCCTGCGCCTCTTCCGCGATCGCGGTTTCGCCGAGACCACGATGCGCGACGTCGCCGCGGCCGCGGGTGTGGCCACCGGCGCCGCCTACTACTACTACCGCTCGAAGGAAGATCTGGTGCTCGCGTTTTACGTGCGCACCGATCAGGAAGCGGCGCCGCTGTTCGCCGAGGCGATCGCGAAATCGAAGAAGCTCGAAAAGCGGATGCGCGGATTGATCGAAGCCAAGTTCGCGCAGTTCGAGGAGCACCGCGCGCTGCTCACGGCGCTGTTGAAAGCAGGCGTCGATCCGCGCGATCCGCTGTCGCCGTTCGGCAAAGAGACGCGCGCGGTCCGCGAGGAGAACATCGCCTGGTACGCGCGCGCCATCGAAGGATCGGATGTGAAGCTGCCCAAAGACATCGCGGACGACATTCCGCGATTGCTCTGGCTCTACCACATGGGCCTGATCTACTTCTGGATCACCGACGAGTCGCGCGGGCAGGCGCGCACGCGGCGTCTTCTGGATGCAACGCTGGAGCTCGTGGTGCAGACGCTCAAGGCCGCGTCGCTGCCCTTCATGGGACCGCTGCGGAAGAAAGCGGTGAAGGTGATGCGGGCGTTCGAGTGAACGCCCGCGGTCTTGAATCAGACGCGCTTCGCGGTCTCGATCACCAGCTCTTCGCCGTCGGACTCGTCGCAGCTCACGACTTTGCCCTTCACCCACACCGTCGCGCCGTTCTCGCCGGTCTTGAGGACGCTGGCCGCGGTCTTGTGACAGATGGTGAGCGTCTTGCCGGTGTCGGCGACGCGGAAGATCTTCGCGCCGTCGGCGTTCGTGGAGATGGTGCCAGTCAGCGAGACGCTCTTTGCGGCGTGCGCTTTGGCGTCGCAGCTCTTGCCTCCGGCGAAGGCGCTGGTGGCCGTGAAGGCAAGGAGAATCGTGAGGATCGTTGCCAGTCGTTTCATCGTGTTGTTTCCTTTCGCCGCTGAATGTAGTCCCGCGGCGCCGCGGAGTCTTTTCAGATCGGACAACACTCGGCGACGTTGAGTATCATCGCGCCCCAATGATGGATTCCAGAAAAGCGTCCGACGGCGTGCTGCTCGTCGACAAGAAGAGCGGCCTCACGTCGCACGACGTCGTCGAGAAGTTCCGCCGCCGCTCCAAAGTGAAGAAGGCAGGGCACACGGGAACGCTCGACCCGCTCGCCACCGGCTTGCTCGTGCTCTGCGTCGGCAAAGCCACGCGACTGCAGGCGTACCTGATGGGGATGGAGAAAACGTACGAGGGCACGATCCAGTTCGGATGGTCCACGGATTCGTACGACGCCGCGGGCACGCCCGACGGCGAGACCACCGAGCGCGACGTCTCACACATCGACTTCGAACCGCACCTCGACCGCTTCCGCGGCGAGATCGAGCAGATGCCGCCCGCGTTCTCGGCGAAGAAGATCGACGGTGTCCGCGCGTACGAGCTCGCGCGCAAGGGCGAGGAAGTGAAACTGCAGCCCAAGCGCGTCACGGTCTACGAGCTCACGATCCTCGGCATCGAAGGCTCGCGCCTCAAATTCCGCGTGCGCTCCTCCGCCGGCACGTACATGCGCTCCCTCGCTCACGATCTCGGGATCGCAATCGGCATCCCCGCGCATCTCCGCGAGTTGCGCCGCACCGCCATCGGCAACTTCCACCTCGATCAGGCCATCTCCTTCGACGCGATGTTCGAAGCGACGCCCGAGGCCATTCTCTCGCCGCCGCACTTTCAATCCCTGTCGGAGATCGACCTGCCGCTGGAAAAACTGCGCATCGACTGGGCCCAGCAGGGCAAGTTGATGCAGGGCCAGGCGGTGATCATGGTCCCCCGCACTCCCGTCCAACGCGGCGATCTCCTCGCCCTCGGCAATCCGCACGACCAACTCGTGGCCATCGCGGAGGTGGTGAACGTGCTGCGGGAGGGCGGGCCGGTGGAGGTCAGGCCGAAGGTGGTGCTGGCGGGGTGA
>DATLBM010000213.1:0-7604 GCA_035526885.1 Thermoanaerobaculia bacterium
CGCGGTTCGGGGACCAGGCCGAAGCCGGGAACGCCCGCATCGACGAGCGGTGACGTGTCCGCGCCCGTGTGTTGGGAGCTGGTGAATTTCATCGGCGCAATGCGATTGAGCACCATTGCGCGGCGTTGGAGATCGTCCAGCGCCTTGCCTTCGTACGTCGTGATGAAGCCCGTCGGCGGCGCGGCGCCGGCGTCGCTCTCGATGGCGGCGACGTGATGCTGCACTTCCTCGCGATTGGCCGCGTTTTCGAAGTATTTCTTCCCGCCGCGCAGTCCGTTCTCTTCGTTCATGAACAGCACCGCGCGAATGGTGCGCTTCGGTTGGATCCCCAGCTCGTGAATGGCGCGCATCGTCTCCATGACCATCGCCGAGCCCGAGCCGTTGTCGATGGCGCCGGTGCCGAGGTCCCACGAGTCGAGGTGGCCGCCGATGAGGACGATCTGCTCGGGGTGTTCCGTGCCGCGAATCTCCGCGACGACGTTCGCGGACTGCACGTCGGGCAGCATGCGTGGCGTGAGCGTGAGGTGCATGCGCACGCGCTCGCCCCTGGCCAGCAGGCGATGAATGAGATCGCCGTCTTCCGTCGACAGCGCGGCGGCGGGGATCTTCGGCTGCTTCTCGTCGTAGCGCATGGCGCCGGTGTGTGGCGATCGCAACGACGCCGTGGCCACCGAGCGAATCACCGCCGCGATCGCGCCGTACTCCGCGGCGCGGCTGGCGCCCAGTCCGCGGAACTGCACCGCTTTGCCATACGCCTCGAACGCGTGGCCGCTCTCGACCATCTCCATGTCGAATGCGTGGTGGTAGTAGACGATCCTGCCCGCGATCTTCGCGCGGCCGAGCTTCTCCAGTTCCTCGTACGAAGTCACTTCGACCACGTCCGCGGTGACGCCGCTCGCCGGCGTAGCCACGCTGCCGCCGAGGGCGGTGAGGACGAGCGGCTGATCGTGTGGAGAGACGAGCTGGCCGCGCTCGATGCCGCGCACCCAGTGCGGCACCATGACCGGCTCGTTGCGCACGTCGATGCCCCACGCCTTGAACTGCGACGTCGTCCAGCGCACCGCCTTCTCCGCGTTCTGGGAACCGGAAAGCCGCGGACCGATCGTGTCCGTCAGGTACGACAGGTGATCGTACGCGCGCGACGTTTTCAGGATGTGGTCGATGAGCAGCTCCTGCGCGGAGGCGGCGCCTCCGCACAGAAGCACGATGATGGCGAGGCTACTCCGTATCGATCTGCGCACGCTGAAGGTTTCCTGAGTAGTCGATGTAGATCGACTTCCATTCCGTGAACACGTCGATGCCGGCCACGCCGGCCTCGCGATGTCCGTTGCCCGTTTCCTTCACGCCGCCGAACGGCAGGTGCACTTCCGCGCCGATGGTCGGCGCGTTCACGTAGAAGATGCCGGTGATCATGTCGCGCATGGCCACGAAGGCCTTGTTCACGTCGCGCGTGTAGATCGACGCGGACAGGCCGTACTTCACGCCGTTGCCGATCGAGATCGCCTCTTCCAGCGACGAGCAGCGGATCACCGCCGTCACCGGTCCGAAAATCTCTTCCTGCGCGATGCGCATGTCGGGCTTCACTTCGGCGAACACGGTCGGCTCGTGGAAGAAGCCTTTGCCGAAGTCGCCGTCGCCGAGGAGGTTGCCGCCGGCCACGCACTCCGCGCCTTCGTCCTTGCCGATCTTCACGTACTCCATGACCGTCTTGCGCTGCGAGTCGGAGACCGAGGGACCCATCTGCACCGCGGAGTCGAGGCCGTTGCCGACTTTCAATTTCTTCGCGCGGCCGGACAGCTTGTCCACGAACTGGCTGTACACCTTGTCGTGGACGACGATGCGCGAGGCCGCGGTGCACCGCTGTCCGGTCGTGCCGAACGCGCCCCACAGCGCGCCGTCGACGGCCAGGTCGACGTCCGCGTCGTCCATCACCATGATCACGTTCTTGCCGCCCATCTCCAGATGGACGTGCTTGAACTGCGGCGCGCATTGGGTATTGATGTGGCGCCCGACGTCCGTCGAGCCGGTGAACGAGATCACGCGGATCTTCGGATGCGCGAGCATCGGCTCGCCGACTTCGCGTCCGCCGCCGGTGACGACGTTCCAGACGCCCTTCGGCAATCCCGCCTCTTCGAGCGCCTCGGTCAGCATGATCACCGAGAGCGGCGTCTGCGAGGCGGGCTTGATGACCACGGTGTTGCCGCAGATCAGCGCGGCCATGCCCTTCCACGCCGGGATGGCCATGGGGAAGTTCCACGGCGTGATGAGGCCCGCCACGCCGAGCGGCATGCGCACGGCCATGTTGAATTTGTTGGCGAGCTCGGACGGCGTGGTCACGCCGAAGAGGCGGCGGCCTTCGCCCGCGGCGAGGAAGGCCATGTCGATGGCTTCCTGGATGTCGCCTTTCGTTTCGTCGACGACTTTGCCCATTTCGCGGGTCATCTCGCGCGCCATCTTTTCCTTGTCGCGCTTGAGGATGTCACCGACGCGGTAGAGGAACTCCGCGCGTTTCGGCGCTGGGACGAGGCGCCACGACTCGTACGCTTTCGCGGCCGCGTCGACGGCGGCGTTCACGTCATCGGAGCTCGAGTCCTGAAAGAGTCCGATCAGATCGTCTTCGTTCGCGGGATTGCGATTCTCGAAGGCCTTGCCGGTTTTCGACTTCACCCACTGGCCGTCGATGTAGTTGGAGTACTCGCGAGTCTCGCGCAATCCGTACTGCTTCGCGAGCGTGCTGGTTTCCGTTGCGGACATTGATTCCCTCACTTTTTCGATGCGGGCTCGGCGGATTCCCGCGGCCGCTGCGATCCCATGTCCACGCTGCCGCGGAAATGAGCGCCCTCGGCCACGACGATCTTGGGAGCCTTGATGTTGCCGTCGACGGAGGCCGATGCGATCAGCTCGACGCGCTCGTCGGCCGAGATGTCGCCGGTCACTCTGCCTTCGATGGTGATGTTGCGCGCGTGCACGGTGGCCTCGAGCCGCGCCTTCGTGCCGACGAGCAGGTCGCCGGACAGTTTCACGTGACCTTTGACCGCGCCCTCGATGACCACGGGCTCGGAGCCGCCGAGCGTTCCTTCGATGGTGATGTTCGCGCCGAGGAAAGTCGTTCCGGGCGCGGCCTGCTGCCCCTCACGCCGCGGCAGAGGCGGTGCGGCGGGAGCGGGATCCTTGGAGAAAAGAGCCATTGTGTCGAACCTCGAACAATCGGGGCGGAAGCATACATCACCCATTCGGAGCGCAAATTCTTTGTAGAATGGCGCGGTTACCAATCCGACAAAATCCCCACCTGAGAGGCCCCACGTGCATCGAAAACTCGCATTGATCGCGTCCCTGTTCCTGGCCGTCGCGGCCATGGGCGCGGACGACATTCTGAAGTGGAACAAGACTCCCGAGGCTTACTACATGACCGCCGCGGAAAAGGCGGAGTGGAAGACAGTGGCCTCGCCGGCGGATGCGCAGAAGTTCGTCGACCAGTACCGCAGCAAGCGCGGCGAGCAGTTTCTGAAAGACGTCCGCACGCGCATCGACATCGCGGACAAGAACTTCAAGCTGGACAAGACGCCCGGCTCGCTCACGCAGAAGGGCCGCGTCTTCATGCTCCTGGGCAAGCCCACCACGGCGCGTACGAACCGCGACGTCGACGAGCAGCGCGGCCAGACGCCCGTCCCCGGCATGTCCGGCGAAGGCATCTCGCAATCGAACCGTCTCGAGAATCAGGCCATCATCGGCACCGAGTGGGTCTATGAAAAAGCGCAGCTGCCGCCGGAGCTCGGCCTCTCGCAGCTGAAGGTGAAGTTCGTTTACGACTCGCGCCGCGGCTTCGAGAGCATCGACAACATCGGCAACGTCGAGCCGCAGTTGCAGAAAGCGGCGGAGCTGATCTCCAACGCGTACATGGCCGACACGGTGAAGATGACGGCCGCGCGCTCGCAGTCGCCGGGCGCGATGCCGTCGACGCCGCTCGCCTCCGCTCCGGATCCGTTGTGGAGCGCCACTCCCGCGCTGAACGGCGCGATGTTCACGGGCGACGCATTCCTCAGCCCGACCGAGGAGACGTTCTACGCGTACAACTTCTATGTGCCGAAAAGCGCGGCCGCGACGTTCAACGGCAACTCGGGACTGCTGGTGACGCTGGTGCGCAACTCCGCGGGACAGCAGGTCGTGGCCGACCGCAAGCAGGTCACGCTGACCGACTACGACGGCGCGCGCTACGTCGATCAGGCCGTCGCGCTTCCCCCGGGCAAGTACGAAGGGCTGTTCGCGTTTTACTCGCCGGACGGCACCACGCTGCTCTCCAGCCAGCGCGCCACGTTCGAGGTGCCGGCGAAAGAGACGCCGCGCGCCTCCGCGCTCTTCCTCACCAGCAAGATCGACACGCTGGAGAAGCAGGAGCCCCTCGATCCGTTCACGTTCGTGGCCACCAGGTACGCCGTGCGCGCCGACCGTCAGTTCCGCGCCACGGACAAGCTGGCTTTCTTCACCATCGTCGCCAATCCCACCGGCTCGCCGAATCCGAACATCATGCAGAAGATGACGTTCAGGAAGGACGGCAAGGAGTTCGCGAAGACTCCGCTGGAGCAGGCCCAGCTCACGCAGACGGGTCCGAACACGTTCCTGGTCGGCAACGCGTTCGATCCGGAGACTTTTCCGGCCGGCCACTACACGCTCGAGCTGCAGGTGCGCGACATGAACGCGCCGGACGACAGCCCGCTGAAGAAGCAGGGCTGGGTGCTCACCAGCGAATTCGACGTCCTCAAATGAGATCCCTTTTCCAGGCGCTGTCCGTGATCGTGGCCTGTACGGTCACGGCAGCGCTCTTCGCCGCCGACGATCCGCTGAAGTGGAACAAGACGCCCGAGGCGTACTTCATGACGGCCGCGGAAAAGGCGGAGTGGAAGAACGTCTCCTCGCCCGAGGATGCGCGCCGCTTCATCGATGAGTTCTACCGCAAACGCGGCGAGCAGTTCCGCAAGGACGTCTTCACGCGCATCGACATCGCCGACAAGAACTTCAAGCTCGACAAAGTGCGCGGCTCGGAAACGCAGAAAGGCCGCGTGTTCATGCTCCTGGGGCAGCCGAACACGAGCCGCACGAACCGCGAGGTCGAAGACACGCGCGTCGGCATCAGCGCCTCGAACATCCTCGAGAACAAGGCCCTCCTGGGCACGCAGTGGGTGTACGAGCGCGATCACCTGCCGAAGGAGCTGGGCATCAGCCGGCTGGAAGTGAATTTCGTCTACGACGCGCGGCGCGGCTTCGAAAGCATCGACAACCTGGCCACCGTCGAGCCGCGATTGCTGCAGGCGGCGGAGCTCATCTCCAAACGCTACATGCAGGCCACGCAGACGCAGACCGCGGCGCGATCGATGATGCCCTCCGCGGAGGTGGCCGCGGCCAGCGATCCTCTATGGAACGCCACGCCGTCGCTCAACGGCGCGCTCTTCGCCGGCGACGCGTTTCTCAGCGCGCGCGAAGAGCCGTTCTACGCGTTCACGTTCTTCATTCCCAGGAGCGCGCAGGCATTCGCGGATTGGAAGTCGGCGCTGCTGGTGACGCTGGTGCGCAACGCGGAGGGACGGCAGGTCGTCTCCGATCGTCAACAGGTTGACCTTACCAATTACGACGCCGCGAGCGGCGCGCGCTTTCTCGATCGCTCGGTGCTGCTGCCGCCCGGGCAGTACGAAGGCTTCTTCGCGCTGTACACGCCGGACGGCGTGTCCCTGCTGAGCAGCCATCGCGCGGCCTTCGAAGTGGCGGCGCCGACGGCGCAGCGCGCGTCGGCGCTCTTCCTGACCAGCCGCCTGGAAACGCTCGACCGGCAGGACCCGCTCGATCCGTTCACGTTCGTGGCCACGAAGTACGCCGTGCGGGCGGACCGCCAGTTCCGCGGCGGCGAGAAGATCGCGTTCTTCACGGTCATCTCCAACCCCACGGGATCGCCGGCGCCGAAGCTGATGCAGCGGATGTCGATCCGCCGCGACGGCAAGGAGTTCGCGAAGACGCAGCTCGAGCCGGCGCACGTCACGCAGACCGGACCGAACACGTTCCTCGTGGCCACCGCGCTCGATGGCAGCGTGTTCCCGGCGGGACACTACTCGCTGGTGCTGCAGGTGCACGACTTCAACGCGCCGGAAGGGAGCGCGCTGCGCATTCCGGGTCACGTGCTGTCGACCGACTTCGACGTCGTGCCGTGACCGCGAACGCAACGGCTGAGTGACGAATGGGCGGACGCGAGTCCGCCCATTGTTTTTGGCTGTATATTGCGCGGCCGTGCGACGCATAACCGCAACTCTCCTGCTTCTCCTCCCTCTTCTCCTCTCCTGCAAACGCGGCAAGAAGGACGAGGCGTACAAGACCGAGAAAGTCGATCGCGGCAGCGTGACCATGACCGTCACCGCGACGGGCACGCTCTCCGCCGTGACCACCGTGCAGATCGGCAGTCAGGTCTCGGGCGTCATCTCGCAGCTCTACGCGGACTTCAACAGCCAGGTCAAGCAGGGACAGCTCCTCGCCGAGCTCGATCCCACGCCGTTCCAGGCGCAGGTCGAGCAGCGCCGCGCGGACATGACCCGCGCCCAGGTGCAGACCGAGGACACGCGCATCAAGTACGACCGCCAGAAGCGGCTGCTGGAGTCGGGGCTGGCGGCGCAGGCGGACGTCGACGCGGCGAAAGCGCAGTTCGACTCCGCGCGCGCGCAGGTGCAGCAGGCCGCGGCCGCGCTCAGCCAGTCGCAGACGAACCTCAGATACACGCGCATCACCTCGCCCACCGACGGCGTGGTCGTGGACAAGAAATATGAAGTGGGACAGACCGTGGCCGCGTCGTTCCAGGCGCCCACGCTCTTCGAGATCGCGCAGGACCTCACCAAGATGCAGGTGCAGGCCGACGTCGACCAGTCCGACATCGGCCGCATCCAGGTCGGCCAGGTGGCGCGCTTCAACGTCGATGCGTATCCGGACGAAGAGTTCCGCGGACGCATCGCGCAGATCCGCTACAACGCGCAGGTCAACCAGAACGTCGTCACCTATCCGGTCATCCTCGAAGTCGACAATCCCGAGGGACGCCTGCGGCCGAAGATGACCGCGAACGTGACCATCGACGTGAGCACCGTGCAGAACGTGCTGCGCGTTCCGAACGCGGCGCTGCGATTCAAGCCGCCGCAGGATGAGAACGAGAAGAAAGCGGCCGGCGGCGCGGGCAGCGGCGGCGACGCCACCGAGCGCGCGGCGCGCTTCGCGATCGGCGTCGGACATCGTGGAGGTGCGTTCGCCACCGGAGGACGACGGGGAGACAGCCGAGGGCGGCTGTCCTCCATTCGGTTGTCCTCCATTCGGCTGTCCTCCATTGGATGCCGTCTTGTCCGCAGGCGCGAGATCGGCGGTGTCGGGTTTGAATCGCAGCGCGGCATTCGGAATGCGGAGCACGTTTCGAACAGTCGAGACGTCGATCGTGACGTTAGCCGTCATCTTCGGGCGGAGCTTCTCGTCGGGGTTCGGCACTTCGATGATGACGGGATAGGTGACCACGTTCTGCGTCACCATCGCGTTGAGGCGGATCTGCGCGATGCGGCCGCGGAACTCCTGATCGGGATAGGCGTCGA
>DATLBM010000214.1:0-8014 GCA_035526885.1 Thermoanaerobaculia bacterium
TTCCGGCGGATCGTACCGATATCCGAATCCCACGATCGTCGAGATCCGCTCCGTGCCGATCTTCTTGCGGATGTTGCGGATGTGCGCATCCACGGTCCGCGTCTCCACCTCATCCGACATCTGCCAGACCTCGGACAGGATCCGGTCGCGCGACACCACCGAGCCGCGATGCTGCACCAGGAGCCACAGCAGCTCGAACTCCTTCTTGGCCAGCCGCATCTCCTTGCCGAAGCGGAAGACGCGAAACGCCTTCTCGTCGATCTTCAGCTCCGAGTCCTCGTACACCGTCGGCTCTTCCACCGCCGGCCGCGTACGGCGCCACACCGCGGCCACGCGCGCCACGAGCTCGCGGATGCTGAACGGCTTGGTGAGATAGTCGTCCGCGCCGAGCTCCAGACCCGTGACGCGATCCCGCTCCGAGCCCCGCGCCGTGAGCATGAGGATGGGAATGCTCTGCGTCGACGGATCGCGCCGCAGCTCGCGGCAGATCGTGAGGCCGTCGAGATCGGGTAGATTCAGATCGAGGATGACAAAGTCCGCGCCGCCGCGCTGCACGGCCGACAGGCCGTCCTGGCCGCGGCCGTAGTGCGCGACCTTGTAGCCCTCGCGCTCCAGGTTCAGGCGAACCGTGAAGGCGATGTCGTGATCGTCCTCGATCAGCGCGATGCGTTTCATTCGGCCTGCGAGTGCTGGTGCTTGATGACCTCGCCCTCGACCATGTACACCACCATCTCGCAGATGTTCGTCGCGCCGTCGGCCATGCGCTCGAAATACTTGCCGATGAAGGTCATGCGGATGGCCCGGGAGATGTTGCGCGCGTCCTCGAGCATGTACGTGAGCAGCTCGCGGAACGACTGCTCGGTGAGGTGATCGACGTGATCGTCCTTGCGGATCACCTGGCGCGCCAGGTTGGCGTCGCCGCGCACGAACGCATCCAGCGCCTGCCCCACCATCGTCTGCGCCGCCTCGGCCAAAGTGGGGATGTCCACCAGCGGCTTGAGCTGCGGCTCGCGATTGAGCTCGATGGCGCGCTCGCACACGTCCTGGGCCAGGTCGGCGATGCGCTCCAGCTCCGGCGTGATCTTCATGATCGCCGCCACGAAGCGCAGATCGGTGGCCGCGGGCTGCATCTTCGCGATCAGCTCGATGGTCTTCTGATCGATCGACACTTCCATGCGATCGATGGCGTCGTCGCCGGCGATGACCTTCTCCGCCAGATCCGTGTTGCGCTCCATGAGCGCGCGGATGGACTGGCTGATGGAGTCCTCCACCATCGCGCCCATGCGCAGCAGCATGTCTTTGATGTCTTCGATGTCGCGGTCGAAATGTCGCATTTGCTTTGTTCTCCGGCGTGTCATCCTGAGTCGCGGAGACGACGAAGGACCTTCCGGCGCGATTCGGCGAAGATCCTTCGCCGTCTACGCAGGCTCAGGATGACACCTTGGCCGTGCCGGCTCACCCAAATCTCCCGGTCACGTAATCCTCCGTCATTTTCTCGCGGGGGGTCATGAAGATCGTGTTCGTCTCGCCGTACTCGACCAGTTTGCCGAGCATGAAGAACGCGGTGCGGTTCGAGACGCGCGCCGCCTGCTGCATGTTGTGCGTGACGATGACGATCGTGTAGTTGTCCTTCAGTTCGTAAATCAGCTCTTCGATCTTCTGCGTGGCGATGGGATCGAGCGCCGACGCCGGCTCGTCCATCAGCAGAATCTCCGGGCTGACCGCCAGCGCGCGCGCGATGCACAGCCGCTGCTGCTGTCCGCCCGACAACGCCGCCGCGCTGGCAGTCAGACGGTCCTTCACTTCATCCCACAGCGCCGCGCGGCGCAGCGACTTCTCCACGATCTCGTTCATCGCGGCGCGGCTCTTCATGCCGCCGATGCGCAGTCCGTAGGCCACGTTCTCGAAGATCGACTTCGGGAACGGATTCGACTTCTGGAAGACCATGCCCACACGGCGGCGCAACTGCACGACGTCCACCGCCGGATCGTTGACGTTGCGGCCGTCGATCTCGATGAGGCCCTTCGCGCGCGCGCCGGGAATGATGTCGTTCATCCGGTTCAGCGTGCGCAGAAACGTCGACTTGCCGCAGCCCGAGGGGCCGATCAGCGCCGTGACCTGCTTCTCCGGAATGTCCAGCGTGATGCCGTGCAGCACGTGCGCGGTGCCGTAGAAAAAGTCGAGATCGCGCACGGAAATCTTGGAATCGTTCGTCATTCAGCGTCCTGCCAGGCGCGCACGCGTGCGCGTGCGGATGAGCACTCCAGTGAGGTTGAGCAGAAAGGTCAGCGCCAGCAGCACGAACACCGTGCCGTAGAGCAGCGGCTCGGTGGCGTTCACGTCCGGCGACTGCGTGGACAGGATCAGCACGTGATAGCCGAGGTGCATGAACTGGTCGGTGACGCGATGCGGGAGGAACGGGAGGTAGTACGCCGCGCCGGTGAAGAGGATCGGCGCCACTTCTCCCGCGCCGCGCGAGATGCCGAGGATCGCGCCGGTGAGGATGCCCGGCAGCGAGGCGGGCAGGACGATGCGGCGGATGGTCTCCCAGCGCGTCGCGCCCAGCGCCAGCGAAGCCTCGCGCTGTTCCGGCGGCACCGTGCGCAGCGCTTCCTCCGTGGCCACGATCACCGTCGGCAGCGTGAGCAAAGCGAGAGTGAGCGCGGCCCAGATCAGCGAGCCCTGTCCCCACACGATCTCGCCCGGCGGCTGCGTGGCGCGATCGATGGCGCCGCCGACGAACTGGATGAAGAATCCCAATCCGAACAGTCCGAACACGATCGAGGGCACGCCCGCGAGATTCGCGACTGCGCTGCGCACGACCACGGCCAGCCACGCCGAGCCCACGCGCCGCAGCAACGCGAAGCGTCCCTTCTGTCCCTTCGACGCCTGGAATCGCCTCCACGCCAGATGCGGCCCCTCGGGCGGCGTGTACTCGTGCAGATACACCGCCGTGGCCACGCCCAGCGGCACCGCGACGATCGTCATCAGCAGCACCAGCGCGGCCGTGCCCACGATCGCCGGCCAGATCCCGCCGCCCGTCAGTCCCTCGCGCGGAGGCTGCGTCAGGAACTCCCAGCTCACCTGCCCCGCGCCGCGCACGGCGACCACGCCGAGAATCACCGCGAGGATGGTCAGCGTCAGCACAATGCTGAGGCCGAGGAGCGCGACGAGCGCGCGGTCGCGGAGGTTCTTCATGCCGCGCTCCCCTGCATCCGCCGCCGCATCCTCGCGATCACCAGGTTGCCGAGCGTGTTGCTGACGAACGTGATCAAAAACAACAACGTCCCGATGAAGAACAGCGCCGCGTAGTGCGCGCTGCCGAAGACCACTTCGCCCAGCTCGGCGGCGATGGTCGCGGACATCGTCCGCAGCGGATCGTTGAGGCTGAACGACGCGATGGCGGCGTTGCCGCCCGCCATCAACAGAATCATCGTCTCGCCGATGGCGCGTCCGAACGCGAGCACGAACGCCGCGAACACCGCCGGCGCCGCCGCGGGCAGCACCACTTTGATCGCGGTCTGCGCGCGTGTGGCGCCGAGGGCCATCGACGCCTCGCGATACCCGCGCGGCACCGCCGCCAATCCATCCTCGGCAATCGTGAAGATGATCGGCAGCAGCGCGATGCCCAGCGCCAGTCCCGCGTTGTACGCGTTCAATCGATACGTGAAGCCGAACGCGTTCTGCAGCCAGCTGGCGAGAATAAGCAGCGCGAAGAATCCCAGCACGACGGACGGAATGCCCGCCAGCAGCTCGATGACGGGCTTCACCACCTCGCGCAGACGGCGCGATGCGAACTCCGACGAGAACAGCGCCGCGGCCACGCCGATCGGACAGGCGAACAGCAGCGCGATCAGCGTCGACTTGAACGTGCCCAGGAGCAGCGGGATGAGCGACATCTTCGGCACGTCCGAGGTGGGCTGCCACACGTAGCGCTCGTCGAAGCGCTCCGCGTCCGGTTTGGCCTTGATGAAGAACTGCGCGAGATTCGCTTCCTTGCGGATCTCCGGATCGGTGAACACCGGCATCGCCTCTTTGAACGTGAAGACGAAGATGAGGAAGATGAAGACGATGGCCACGGCACCCGTCGACGTGAAGAAGACGGTCATCGCGCGGTCGATCCAGCGCCGCATGTTCAGTGGGCCGCCTGGTCGCTCAGCGGGAAGTAGCCGACGTTCTTCACCAGCGCCTGCGCCTCGGGCGTGAGCGTCCACTGCACGAACTTCGTCACGCGCTCGGGCGCGTTGGAGAGCGCGTAGAAGTACAGCTTGCGGCTCAGCGGATACGTGCCGTCGGCCACCGTCGCCTCGGACGGCGCAATCGCGGGCGTCGCGGCGTCTTTCCTGAGCGCCAGGGCGCGTACGCCCTTGTCGTAGGCGATGCCGCCGTAGCCGATGCCGTTGGCGTCACGGGCCACCGCGTTGACGATGGCCGCGGTGCCCTGCAGCGTCTGCACGGTGTTCGCGAAGTCGGCCTTGTCGAGCACGTGCTCCTTGAAGTAGTCGTACGTGCCGGAGGAGTTCTCGCGGCCGTACAGGATGATCGTCGCGTCCTTGCCGCCGACGTCCTTCCAGTTCTTCACTTTGCCGGTGTATATCCCGGCCAGCTGCTCGATGGTCAACTCCTTGACCGTATTGCCTTCGTTGGCGAAGACGGCCAGCGAGTCGAGTGCGACCGCCGTCTCGACGATCTGCGCGCCGCGCGATTTTTCGGCCGAGGCTTTCTCCTCGTCCTTCATGGGGCGCGAGGCCTGCGCGAGATCGACGGTGCCGTTGATCAGCGCGGCGATCCCCGTGCCCGAGCCGCCGCCGTTGACCTGCACGCGCTCGCCGGCGTGCGTCTTCATGTACTCCTCACTCAAACGCTGCGTGAGAATGACCATCGTGTCGGAGCCCTTGATGGTGAGGGGGCGCTGCGACGCGGCCTTGGTCGAGGAAGCGCTCTCGCGGCCGCCGCACGCAACGACGGCCAGCGAGAGCAGAAAGAGTGCGGTGTGTTTCATGGTCTTCACGGCGCGAATCTTAGAAACGCGGCGGCGAAGTCCTCTCCGCATGCGTGTAAATTCGATGTGAAGTCAACGCGTGGCAGAGTGAAACGTGGCGACGGGCTTCAGCCCGTCGCGATATCGACATTGCGACCGGCTGAAGCCCGTCGCCACGTTCGTCCTCTGCCATTTTCCTGCTTCACTTCACCGGAAAGTACCCGACGTCCGTGACGATCTTCTGTCCCTCGGCCGTCAGGGCCCAGTCGATGAACTTCTTCGCGTCGCCGCCCGGGTTCGCGCGCAGATAGAGATAGAGGTAGCGGCTGATCGGATACTCGCCCGAGCGCACCGTCTCCAGGCTGGGCAAAAACGCGGCGCTGCGAGCGTCCTTCTTCACCTTCGCGAACCTCACGCCTTTCGCGTACGCGGAGCCGCCGTAGCCGATGCCGTTCGGGTCCTTCGACACCGCATTCACCACCGCGGCCGTGCCCTGCAGCGTCTGCGCGCGCGGCGAGTAGTCCTTGCCCAGCAGGACGTTGTCCTTGAAGTACGTGTACGTGCCGGACGAATTCTCGCGGCTGTAAAGAATGATCGGCGCGTCCTTGCCGCCCACTTCCTTCCAGTTCGTGGACTTGCCCGTGTAGATGTCGCGCAGTTGCTCGAGGCTGAGCTCCCACGCTGTTGGCGGTGTTGAGGTACACGGCCAGACCATCGCGCGCGATGGGAATGCCCACGCCGCGCGTGGCGAAGCGGCTCTTGAGCTTGTCGATCTCGCCGGTCTTGATGGGACGCGACGACGCCGCGATGTCGGTCGTGCCGTTGATGAGCGCGGCGAGGCCGACGCCCGAGCCGCCGCCCGTGACATGAATCTGCGTTCCCGGATTCCTGCTCATGAACGCCTCGGCCAGCTTCGCGTTCATGATCACCATCGTGTCGGAGCCTTTGATCGTGACCGGCTTGTTCGCGGCGAAAGCGTTCGCCGCGAGAAGAAGAATCAGTGCGAGTTTTTTCATTGGTCGTCCCTAAAATTTGTACTGGTAGCGCATCGTGAACACGTTGTCGTCCGGATCGTCGAAGCCCTGCGACTTCGGGAGCTCGTACGCCACCATCACCTTGCTGTTCGCGTCGAAGTGGAAGAGATACGAGGCGCCGAGCGTGCGCACCGGTGCGTTGCCGATGACGTTGGGAAGATCGTTGCCGGTGTCGGGATCGTAGGAGTCGTAGCGCACGGCGACCTGATGGCGCGTGCCGATGTTCTCGACGGCGTAGACGTAGTAGCCCTCGACGTCCGCGGCCAGAGCGGCGTTCGCCGCGGCGCCGGCCGCCGGCGGCTGCTTGCCGCGGATGTACTCGCCGCGCACGCCCAGTCCCGGAATCGGCGTGACGAGCTGAAAGTCGACGCCCGCGCGCTGTTTGTCGAACTCGCGGCCCGCGGGATTGGGCACGGTCGAAACCAGTTCGGCGCCGCGATAGATCGACACGCCGAGGTCGAGCGGGCCGAGTGTGCCGCCGACGCGGCCGACCAGATCCTTGCGTTTGTTGAAGTCGAAGGTCTGTACCGTGCCGGTACCGTTGACGATCGCGACCTTGTAGTTGAAGCGATCCTGCAGTCCGAGGCCGGAGACCTGGAAGCCGCGATCGCGCTCGCTGGGAAAGAGCGTGCGCATCACGCGCGTGCGCTCGGGCAGCTCGCGATCGCTGGACGAATAGCCGACCTCGAATCCGAACGGCCAGTTGAACTGGCCCGCGGTGAGCGTGTGATGCCACGCCGTCCACGGCTCGGTGAGCTCGACGTAGCCGTCCTTGAGCGACACGCCGCCCGAGGCGATCTCGGGCTGCAGCACGAAACGCGAGGTGGGGCTGAATTGATAGGTGAACTTCACGCGCGCCTCGCGCACGGAGAACTGGTCCTTGTTGCGCGTGGCGGCGGCGCCGGTGAGCGAGTTCACCGAGGAGTCGTCATGGACGTACTGGCCCATGATGTAGCCGGAGATCTTGAGCCGGTTCAGCGCATCCACGGTGTTCTTCATCTCCGTGAAGGCCTCGGTCAACGAATCGACCTTGCCCGCCACCTCCTCGGTCGTCGGCGGCGTGGTGGCCTCGTCCTCGGTGGGCGTTTGCGTGTCCTCGGCGGGCGGTGGCGGCGGAGGTTCCTGTCCGAACAACGGAGCCGCGGCCATTGCGATGCCGAGGCTGAGGGCGACCAGCAAATTCTTCATGACCCGGAGTCTAGAAATCGGGTCATGAAGAAATCTGTCCGCCCGCGTAAAGAAGAGGTAAAGCGCCGGCGAAATCGGCGCGGGCGGGTGCGGCCCGTTCTCCGCGCCAGGCGCGAGCGACTGCCGCCCCGGCACGACCGGCAACTCCTTACCGGCCGTGTGAAGTTGTCGCGGTCAGTTGCGATGGAGGATCGGCCATGCAGCCGGGTCGTTGCCGTTTCGCAGCAGACTCCGCACCATCATCGCCAAGGTCCGCATATCCACCGAATGTTGTACGACGATTTGCGCCCAATCCGATGCGCCTTCGACCGGCGTACTGGATGCGAGAAGAGCAACGGTAACTGCGTTCAACCGCCGGACCGAGGTAACCAGTTCTTCGAGCAAGGCATCATTGAGCGCAGCTCGCGTGTGGACGATCACGCTTCGATAGACATATCGGCGCAACTGCGCGACAGCATCATCAACGCCGACCATGTCGGACGTTACGTCGACCGCCAGAAAGTTCTCGTGCAGAGTCCTTCGCAGGGCGGTTTCGTCGGCAACGATGAGGGCATCGCGAAAACCGCGATGCGACCGCAGAAACCCTATCGCGGCGGCTGCAGCAGCGGTGACGTCCTTCGTGGTGACGTCCGGACCTTCACCGTATCCAGCATGCTCGGCTGAAATGCCGAAACCTTCGATCGGCCGCCACTCCACGAATGCCAACGCACCGTTCCATTCGACGTCCACGAACCAACTGCCGGTCGGTAGATGTGGTGCGTCGAGCCTTACCCGCGCGTTCGGAAGCTCGGCAGCAATCGAGCGTTGCAGA
>DATLBM010000215.1:0-3374 GCA_035526885.1 Thermoanaerobaculia bacterium
GGATCGTGCTGGTGCAGGTGCTCCAGCATCTTGCGCTTGTCGGGCGGCAGGTTGCTCTCCACGCGGTGCAGGAACAGCGCGGTCTCGTCGAGCAGGCGATCGGGGGACTTCACGTCCTTGATGATGATCGTTTCCGCGAGCCGGCGCAGCTCCGTTTCCTGTTTCTTCGAAAGATCCTTCCCGGTGTAGACGATGACCGGCACGTGCGACAGGCGCGGGCTCGCCTTCATGCGCTCGAGCAGATCGAACCCGCTCATGTCCTTGAGCCCGAGATCGAGCACCAGACAGTCGTAGTTCTGCGATTCGAGCGCCGCAATCGCCTCCTCGCCAGTCGCAACCGCGGTGGTCTTCACGTCGCCGTTCCCAATCAGCTCGACGATGCTCTGGCGCTCGACGTCGTTGTCCTCGACGACGAGCAGGGTCCTGACTTTGCGGTCGATGAAGCCCTTGATGGAACCAAAGGCGCCCTCGAGCGCTTCGGCGGCAACCGGCTTGGAGAGGTACGCCATCGCGCCGAGCCGCATCCCGCGCTGCGCTTCTTCCATCATCGAGATAATGTGCACCGGGATGTGGCGGGTCGCCGGATCGTGCTTCAGCCGGTCCAGCACCGTCCAGCCGTCGACAATCGGGAGGTCGATGTCCAGCGTGATCGCGTCCGGCAGGTGGTGCTTCGCCATGGCCAGTCCGACGTCGCCGCGCACGGCCGCCAGGACCTTGAATCCCTTGTCGTGCGCCATGTCCGACAGGATTGACACGAACGACAGATCGTTCTCGATGATCAGGACGACGCGGTCCCCTGGCTGGATGATGTCGCGATCGTCCAGGACGTCGCCTTCCGCGAGGAGCGACTCGTCCAGCGCAATCGCGCGCTCCGCGGCGGCCGCGGCGCGGGCGGAGAGCACGCGGTCCTCGGGACGCGAATCGAAGGCGGAGGCTACCGGCACGTACGCCTGCGGGAGATACAGGACGAAGGTGCTGCCCGCGCCCGGTTCGCTCGTCAGCCGGATCTCACCGCCGAGCAGGCGCGCGATTTCCCGGCTGATCGAAAGCCCCAGGCCCGTCCCGCCGAACCTGCGGCTTGTCGTGCCGTCCGCCTGCTGGAACGCCTCGAAGATGATCCGGTGCTTCTCGGGCGGGATTCCGATGCCGGTGTCGGAGACCCGGAAGGCGATGACCTGTTCGGCACGGTTGAGGGCCATCTGGTCCGCGCTCCAGCCTGCCGCCGCCGCCTCGATCGTCAGCGTCACGGAGCCGTGCTCGGTGAACTTGAGCGCATTCGAGAGGAGGTTCTTGAGCACCTGCTGCAGCCGCTTCGGGTCGGTCTGGATGTCCGGCGGCAGGTCCGGCGCGAGCCGCGCGTCGAACTGCAGCCCCTTCGTGACCGCCACCTCCCGGAACGCGCGGTCCACGTACGACTGAAGCTCGACGAACAGGACCGGCCTCGCGTCCACGTCCATCGTCCCCGACTCGATTTTCGCCAGGTCGAGGATTTCGTTGATCAGTTCCAGCAGGTCCGAACCGGACGAATGAATCGTCTTCGCGAACTCCACCTGCTTGTCGCTCAGGTTGTTGTCGGCGTTCTGGGCGAGCAGCTTCGACAGGATCAACAGGCTGTTGAGCGGAGTCCGGAGCTCGTGCGACATGTTCGCGAGGAACTCCGACTTGTACTGCGACGTGATCGAGAGCTGCTCGGCCTTCTCTTCGAGCGAAGTGCGCGCCTGCTCGATCTCGCGGTTCTTCTTCTCGACTTCCGTGTTCTGCCGTGCCAGGAGCTCGGCTTTCTCCTCGAGCTCCTCGTTGGTCTGCTGCAGCTCTTCCTGCTGCAGTTTCAGCCGCTCCTCGGAAGCCTGGAGCGTGCGCGCCTGCTGCTCCAGCCGCGCGTTCGTCTCCGTCAGCTCCTGCTGCCGCGTCTGCAGCTCCACGGCGAGTGACTGCGACTGCTTGAGGAGCTCCTCCGTGCGCATCGTGGCGGTGATGGTGTTCAACACGATGCCGATGCTCTCGGTCAGCTGGCGGAGGAACGTGAGGTGGATGTCGCTGAACCGGTAGAACGACGCGAGCTCCATGACGGCCTTGACTTCACCTTCGAAGAGGACCGGCATGACGACGATGTTCAGCGGCTTGGCGTTGCCGAGCCCGGAGCTGACCTGCACGTAGTCGGCGGGCACTTCGGTGAGGAGGATGCTCTGGCGTTCGAGCGCGGCCTGCCCGACCAGCCCCTCTCCGGCGCGGAACCGGTTCGACAGGGTCTTCCGCTCCGTGTAGGCGTAGCTGGCGAGCAGCTTGAGGTCGGGCTCGCCGTCCTGCGCGTCGTTCAGATAGAAGACGCCGTGCTGCATCGAGACGAGCGGCGCGAGCTCGGAGAGGATCGTGCGGGAGACGGTGATCAAATCGCGCTGCCCCTGGAGGAGCCGCGTGAACTTCGCGAGGTTCGTCTTCAGCCAGTCCTGCGCGGTGTTCTTGTCGGTCGTATCGCGCAGGTTGACGATCATCTCGTTGATGTTGTCCTTGAGCGACGCAACTTCCCCCGCGGCTTCGACGTCAATCGCGCGCGACAGGTCCCCCTTCGTGACCGCGGTGGCGACTTCCGCAATCGCTCGCACCTGCGTCGTGAGGTTCGCGGCCAGGCGGTTGACGTTGTCGGTCAGGTCGCGCCACGTTCCGGCGGCGCCGGGCACGCTCGCCTGTCCGCCAAGCTTCCCTTCGATGCCGACCTCGCGCGCCACTCCCGTGACCTGGTCCGCGAAGGTCGCGAGCGTGTCGATCATGCCGTTGATGGTTTCGGCGAGCTGCTCGATTTCCCCCTTGGCCTCGAGCACGAGCTTGCGCTTGAGGTTGCCGTTCGCGACGTCGGTCACGACGCGCGCGATGCCGCGCACCTGGTTCGTCAGGTTGTCGGCCATGAAGTTGACGTTGTCGGTCAGGTCCTTCCAGGTGCCGGCCACCCCCTGCACCTGCGCCTGGCCGCCAAGCTTCCCTTCCGTGCCGACCTCGCGCGCGACGCGCGTGACTTCCGACGCGAACGTGCCGAGCTGGTCGACCATGGTGTTGACCGTGCTCTTCAACTCGAGGATCTCTCCGCGTGCGTCGACCGTGATTTTCTTCGAGAGATCGCCGGTCGCGACGGCGGTCGTCACGGCGGCGATGTTGCGGACCTGGCTCGTGAGGTTCGCGGCCATGAAGTTGACGCTGTCCGTCAGGTCCTTCCACGTGCCCGCGACCCCCTTGACCTGCGCCTGCCCTCCCAGCTTGCCCTCGGTGCCGACCTCGCGCGCGACGCGGGTCACTTCGGACGCGAACCCGTTCAACTGGTCCACCATCGTATTGATGGTGTTCTTCAGTTCGAGGATCTCTCCCCGCAAGTCGACGGTGAT
>DATLBM010000216.1:0-5276 GCA_035526885.1 Thermoanaerobaculia bacterium
ACTCCCTCGGAACGCAGCTCACCGTCTCTCCCTCGTGACCACCATGGCCCACACCTCGGCACGCCAGACCTTCGACGATCGTCGCTCCGCCGGCGCGCTTCTCCATCCGACCTCGCTGCCGGGCCGCTACGGCATCGGCGACCTCGGCGACGACACCATCGCCTTCCTGGACTGGCTCGCCAGCGCGGGTATGACGCTGTGGCAGGTTCTCCCCATCAATCCGCCGGGCTACGGCTACTCGCCGTACGCGTGCCTGTCGTCGTTCGCCGGCAATCCGCTGCTCATCTCGCCGCAGCGCATGCTCGAAGCGGGACTGCTCGATGCCGCGGACACCGCCGACCCGCCGGCGTTCGCGCACGATCACGTGGAGTTCGAGCGCGCGGCCGCGTACAAATTCGCGCTGCTGCGCCGCTCGTTCGAGCGCTTCCGCGGCGATGCGGACTTTGACGGATTCGCGCACGCGCAACGCGAATGGCTGGACGGTTACGCGCTGTACATGTCGCTGAAAAACGCCGCGGGCGGCAAGCCGTGGTGGGAGTGGGATCGCGATATCCGCACACAGGATGCGCGGGCGATGTCCGAGGCGCGCAGTCGTTTCGCAAAGGACATCGCGTTCTGGCAGTTCACGCAGTGGCTGTTCTGCCGGCAGTGGGACGTCGTGCGCAGCGCGGCGCGCGAGCGCGGCATCCGCATCATGGGCGACGTTCCGATCTACGTGGCCGGCGACAGCGCCGACGTGTGGAGCAGCCGCGAGCTCTTCCAACTCGACGAGGAAGGATTGCCCACCGTCGTCGCCGGCGTGCCTCCCGACTACTTCAGCAAGACGGGCCAGCGCTGGGGCAACCCGCTCTATCGCTGGGACCTTCATCGCGAGACCGGCTATGCGTGGTGGATCGCACGCGTGAAAGCGAACCTGCGATTCGCGGACATGATCCGCCTCGATCACTTCCGCGGCTTCGCGGCGTACTGGGAGATCGACGCGTCGGAGCCGACTGCCGTGAACGGACGCTGGATGCCCGGCCCCGGCCGCGATCTCTTCGACGCGATCCGCAAAGCCCTCGGCGATCTGCCACTCATCGCCGAAGACCTGGGATTCATCACGCCCGCGGTGCATCAACTGCGCGCGGACATCGGCGTTCCGGGCATGAAGATCCTGCAGTTCGGCTTCGGCGAAGACGACAGCCCCCACCTCCCGCACCGCTACGACGTACACACCGTCGCGTACACCGGCACGCACGACAACGACACGGCCTGCGGCTGGTTCGGCACCGTTGATGACGACGAGCGCGCCCGCGCAACCTCGTACCTCGGCGAGGGCGACATCGCCTGGAACATGATCCGCGCGGTCTACACGTCGGTGGCGGAGACGGCCATCGTGCCCGTGCAGGACATCCTCTCGCTCGACAGCCGCGCGCGCATGAACACGCCGGGCAAGGAGAAGGACAACTGGAGCTGGCGCCTCACCCCCGCCGCCCTCACCCGCGAGCACGCGGAGCGCCTGCGGCAACTGGGCGTCGTCGCCGGACGCTGATGCCGACGATCTTCACGCACCCGGCGGTCGCGCTGACGCGCCCCTGGTTCGGCGATCTCCCGCGCGGCGCCGTCCTCGCCGCCGTCGCCGGCTCGATCGTTCCGGACCTCGACGTCATCGCCTTCCACTTCGGCATCCCCTACGCCAGCCCGTACGGTCACCGCGGCATCACGCACTCTCTGCTCTTCGCCTTCGTCTATTCGCTCCTGGCAGCGCTCCTCCTCCGCACCCGCCGCGCCTTCCCGTTCGTCTTTCTCTGCGCCGTCTCCCACACCCTCCTCGACGCGATGACGAACGGCGGCCTCGGCGTCGCTCTTCTCGCCCCGTTCTCGAACGAACGCTTCTTCTTTCCGTGGCGCCCAATCCGCCTGTCGCCGATCGGCGCGCGCTTCTTCAGCGAACGCGGCCTGGCCGTGTTGGTGAGCGAAGCGATTTGGGTGTGGGCGCCGTGTGTGGGATTAGGGCTCTTCGGAAAATACGTCGCGCAGCGCGAGCGCAAAGGTCGGCAGTAGCGGGGTCGTGATGGGATCTGTCGCCGCGGATTCGACTCCGTCGCGAATGATCATGACCGACCGTCTGACGGCGTCGACCATCCAATACTCCGTCACACCGTATCGCTCGTAAATGCGGCGCTTCACGACTTCGTCGCGATGGCGCGTGTCCTCGCAGACCACCTCGATCGCGATGTCCGGCGCGCCTTGGACGTTCTCGCGACGAATGATGGACCTGCGCTCGTCTCGAATCACGAGCACGTCAGGATGCAGCACGTTCTCGCGCGAGAGCACGACGTCGAGTGGCGCGTGCACCACCATGCCGCCGCCGTGCGCTTCGAAGTAGTCGTGAACGGCGTGCAGAAGGTTGCCTACGAGAATCTGGTGCCATGGCGTGCGGCCTCCGGTCACTACCAACTCGCCTTCGATGAGCTGGTAGTGCTCGCACTCCACGTAAGGAAGTGCCATGAACTCCTCGTAGGTCACCCGCAAATCCTACGCTCGTTCGAAAATCGCCACCGGGAACGACGCGAATACGTTCCTCAGTTCCAGCGACTGCAGCGTCTCCTCCGTAAACACATTCCGCCACCGCCCACCCACGTCGAGCGCGTGATGGGCCCAGACCTCGCCCAGCGGCAAACCGTCGCCGAGTTGCGTGGTGAGGCGGGGGATGGCGACGAGGATGTCATCGCCGCGCGTGAAGGCCACGGCGTTGGGACTGCCGGTGTCGACCGCGCGGTACGCGCCGTTGAGGAACGTCTCGGAGTGGCGGGCGCGCGTGGCCAGGGCGCGGGCGGTCACGAAGAGTTTGATTCGGCCGTCCTGCCACTTGCGCAGGAGTTGCGAGGTATCCGAAAGAAGCGACGCGCGCGCCCCGTAATCGACGGGCCGCCGATTGTCCGGGTCGACCAGGCTGTAATCCCACAATTCGGTGCCCTGATAAAAATCCGGCACGCCGGGACTGCAGATCTTCAGAACCACCTGCGCCAGTGAATTGAGGAATCCGTGAAACGCGATCTTCCTGTGGAAGCGGCGGAAACGGCGCAGGAAAGGCTCGTTCTCCAGGATCGCGCCGGCAAATTCGTTTAGACCGTTTTCGTAGTCGGCATCGACCGAGGTCCAACTGGAATGCGTTTTTGCCTCGCGGACGGCTTTTTCCAGATATTGGCGCAGGCGATCCGCGTCGATGGGCCACGCGCCGATGAGAGTCTGATAAATCAGCAGTTCTTCGTTTGGATGCGGGATGCGGTCGTGCTTCAGCGAGGCGTTGGCGCGCGTCCAGGCCTTCAGCTCGCGCGACCACTGATCCGGAATCTCGGACAGTACGCTGATCCGCGCGCGCACGTCCTCGGAACGTTTCGTGTCGTGCGTCGACGTCGCGTTCATTGTGTGCGGCCAGTCGCGCGCCATGCTTTCGTTGCGCGCGTGCAACTCCGCTGCGGCGTCGAAATCGCTGCCGCGTCCCGGCTCGCCACCGACTTCATTGAGCGAAATCAGCCGGTTATAGTTGTAGAAGGCCGTGTCCTCGACGCCTTTAGCCATGACCCGGCCCGTGAACTGCTGCCAGCGCATGACAAAGGCCAGCCATTTCTCCGCCTCGGCCGCGATGTACGGTGGCGGCTCGAGGAGCAGCACGTGCTCGACGAAGTCGAAGAGCCGAGCGTCCACCTGCGGCGCCCGGCGGCGTGCCTCCGCTGAAGCGCGCCGCACGCATTCGCGATCGCTTTCGTTGACCTGCCCCTCACGCACGTACGTGCGATAGACGGGCATGCACGCAGTGATCTCGATCAGTGCGGTCAACAACTCGCTGGGCGCGAGATCTCGTGCATTCCGATCGGCTTCGGCCAATCGTGCCAGGTGTGCGCCGAGGGCGCGCATTTCGCCGGAAAAGAGCTGGTCGATGGCCTGCTTCTTCCGGTCGTAAACCACGTCCTCATACGACGACGCGTTGCCCGTGTATCGCTCATAAATGTCGGTGAGTTTGCCGAGGCCCGCCGGATCGACGAACACCGCATTGACGACGTCTAGAAAATCATAGCCGGTCGTGCCCGCGCACTGGAACGACGACGGCAGCGCCTCGCCGTGCTCCAGAATCTTCTCCACCACGACGTAGAAGCTGCCGCCGAGCCGGGATTGCAGTTTCGCGAGGTAATTGACGGGATCGAATAGACCATCGATGTGGTCGATGCGGACGCCGGTGACTTTCCCCGCCGTAATCCATTCGAGAATCAGGCGATTACGGGCCTCGAATACTTCGGGATTCTCCACGCGAATCCCGACCAGGTCCGTCACGTCGAAAAAGCGGCGGTAATTGATCGTCTCCGACGCGATGCGCCAGTACGCCAGCCGATACCACTGTGCCGAGGCCACGCGGTCCAGCAGATCGGGATCGGCATTGAAGCGCGCCATGGCCCCGTCCATTGCCTTCGCGAATTCCGGCGACTCGTCTCGCAGACGGCACAGCGTGTCCTTCAGAAAGCGGCTGTTGGCGATGACGGTCTCGTTCTGCACGAGATCGCGCACCTCGATACCGGCGCCGCCCTCCGGCACCTCGTCCACGCACGTTTCCAGCACGATGCGGTACGACTGCGGCGCCAGCGGAAATCGCTTGTCGTAATACGCGAAAAAGAATCCATCGGCGTCGAATCCGATCTGAATTTCCTTCGCCTCCAAAGCCTCGCCGTAGGGACGGCCGAGGATGGGGAGAAGTACTTTGTCGTCGCGCCAGTCGATGTCGAAGTAATGAAGAAAGCGCGATTGCGGGCCGTTTTCGAGAACGCTCACCCACCACGAATTCTCGTGGCTGGCGGCCATGTGATTGGGGACGATGTCCAGCAGCAAGCCCATGCCGCGGGATGCGAGCTCGTTGTGCAGGGCCGTGAAATCCGCTTCCGTCCCGAGCTCTGGATTGAGCGCATTGGCGTCGACGATGTCATAGCCGTGCATGCTGCCTTTGCGCGGGCGCAGGAGCGGCGATGCGTAGATGTCGGTGATGCCGAGGTCGTGGAGGTACGGGACGATGCGCCGCGCGTCGTCGAACGTGAAATCGGCGTTGAATTGCAGGCGGTACGTGGCGGTCGGTACGCGATACATCACGGTGCCGCGCTCCACGCCGCGAACCCGTGCGGCGGCAGCGTCAGCCGTGACCCTTCAATCTTCGCGCCCGTCTCGACCAGCACGCGCCAATCGCCCGCAGGAGCGTCGACCGTCTGCGCCTGTCCGCTGAAATTGAATGCGGCCAGCGCTTCGTCCGC
>DATLBM010000217.1:0-15563 GCA_035526885.1 Thermoanaerobaculia bacterium
TCCGCCAGCGACTTTTTGCTGAACACGTACGAGGCCGGGATGATCAGCAGCGCCGCGAACATCCCCAGCTCGACGGAAAGGTTCTCCAGCACGAAGGCCGCGATGATGATCAGCATGATCACGATGCACAGCGGCACGGGCAGCTCGTAGCCTTTGGCTTTGCCGAGGGAGAGGAACTCGTACATGGCCAGGACGGCGACGACGGCGATGACCGCGTCGAAAACGTAAGGGTGGCTCCAGCCGATGATCCAGATCGTCAGCGGGGAGAGAACGGCGGCGGTGATCTCGCGGGCGAAGCGCATTCGTCAGGAGGCTGCCGAGTCGTCGGCCTCGATGAACATCTCCGCGTCCGCCGGCTCCACGCCGCCGTAGCGGCGCTCGCGCGACTGGAAGTCGATGATGGCCTCGAACAGATGGCGCTTTCGGAAATCGGGCCAGAGCACTTTCGTGACGTGGATCTCCGCGTAGGCGATCTGCCAGAGCAGGAAGTTCGAGACGCGCAGCTCGCCGCTGGTGCGGATGAGCAGGTCCGGATCGTCGACGTTGGCCGTGTAGAGATGATCGGCGAAAAAATCTTCGTCGATGACGGCGTCGGTCATCTCTTTCTCGCGCAGCGTGGTCATGATGCGGTTGACCGTGTCCACGATCTCGGCGCGCCCGCCGTAGTTGAGCGCGATCTGGAAGAGCAGGCCCGTGTTCTGCGCGGTCTTTTCCTGCGCGTAGCGGAGCTCGCGCTGCACGCTGGGATCGAGTCCGTCCACGCGGCCGATGGGCACGAAGCGGATGTTGTTCTCCATCAGCGTCTGCAGCTCTTTCCGGAGGTACTCCTTGAGGAGCATCATCAGCGTGGCCACTTCGTAGCGCGGGCGCTTCCAGTTCTCGACCGAGAAGGCGTAGAGGGTGATCACGCGCAGCTCCAGACGGGCCGCGGTCTCGACGATCTCGCGCACGGAGGCGATGCCGGAGCGATGGCCTTCCACACGGGGCAGGCTGCGGGCCCGAGCCCAGCGGCCGTTGCCGTCCATGATCACGGCGATGTGCCGCGGCAGGCGCTTGAGGTCGATGCGGTCGAGGATGGTCTCCTCGATCGACCCCGGCTCGCAGAGCTTGCGAACGTCGATCATGTCAGGCGGCGGATGTTATCCCAAGTTGCGGGGAGCGGTTTTGGCGATTTGGAGGCGGGATGTGGCGGGGGTGGGGCGCGCTGCGCGCGAGTCGTCGAGTCGTCGAGTCGTCGAGTCGTCAAGTCGTCGAGTCTCACAGTCTCATAGGCTCACAGTCTCATAGTGGCGGCGTCTCTATGAGCCTATGAGCCTATGAGCCTATGATGCCTTGCGCCTTTGCTCGGCGACTCGGCGACTCGGCGAGAACGTCGTGCGGGGGATAGACTTCTCCGGTGCCCACGAAGGTTCGCGATGCGATCCGGCAAGTCGAAAACGACGGATGGCATCAGGTGAAGGTGGCCGGAAGTCACCGGCAATTCAAACATCCGACAAAGCCGGGGCGCGTTACCATCGCTGGGAAACCCAGTGATGACCTTGCGCCCGGAACCTACAACAGCATCCTCAAACAAGCAGGCCTGAAATGAACATGCACCGGTTTCTCATCATCATCGAAGACGCCGGGGAGAACTTCTCGGCGTACTCGCCGGATCTGCCCGGTTGCGTCGCTACGGGTGCGACTCGCGAAGAAACCGAGCGCCACATGTACGAGGCGATTCAGATGCACATCGAAGGCTTGATCGAAGACGGATTGCCGATTCCGCAATCGAGCAGCATCGCCGAGTACGTCGTGGTCGGCGCGTAGCGCGCGTCAATACCCGATCTCCCGCAACACCAGGCCCTTCGCCGGCGCCGTCCATCTTGCTTCCTCGAACAGCGTCTCCGCGCGCAGCTTCCCGCGTCCCACTTCGATGAGCGAGCCGGCGATGCGGCGGACCATGTAGCGCAGGAAGCCGTCCGCGCTGACCGTGAGGCGCACGATGTTTCCCTCGCGCACGACCTCGATCGCCGTGACGGTACGCACCGTCGACGACACCTCGGGATCCGCCACCGTGAACACCGCAAAGTCGTGCGTGCCGCGCAACGCCTGCGCCGCGGCCTGCATCGCGGCAACATCGAGGGGGCGCGCCACGTGCGCATGCGTCTCGGCCGCGAACACGTCCGCCACCTCCGCGTTCCAGATCCGGTACTCGTACGTCTTCGCTTTCGCCGAGAAGCGCGCGTGAAATGAGTCGGCTACGACGGCGACCTCGGTCACGCGCACATCGGAAGGGAGCAGTTGATTGATCCCGAGGATCAGACCGCGGGCCGGGATCTCGAACGGAGCGTCAAAGTGTGCGCGTTGCGCGAGTGCGTGCACGCCGGCATCCGTGCGTCCCGCGCCGTGCACGCGCACGCCGGTGTCAAAAATTTGACGGAGTGCCTCTTCCAGCGTCCCCTGCACCGTCACGGCGTTGGCCTGGAGTTGCCAGCCGCCGTAACGGGTGCCGAGGTATTGGATGGTGCAGAGGTAGCGCACACGCCTACCGCATGTCGGTGGCGATGATCTGTTCGCGCGCGAAGCCGCTCGAGTTGGAGATCTGGTCCACGACGCCGATGGAGATGCGGTTCAGGCCGCGCTCCATCAACAGCTCCAGCGTGTACGTGTAGAACTTCCCGCTGATGCTCTTGATCTGCGCCGCGGGCACCCGCACCTGATGCGATTTCCGGGCGACGTCGGACATGTCGTTGTCCTTGTTGGCCACGACCACGTACACGTCGAAGCCGCCCACGTAATCCGCCTCGCCCTGCGGCAGCAGCGTCAGCGCCTGCATCGGGATCTGCACGTCGATGGGCACATGAAACAGCCCGTCCTCGGTCGGCACCGGTGTGCCGATGCGCGCCAGGATGCCCAGGTCGTTGTCCTTCACGCGATAGAGGAGGTTGGCCACGACGCGGTCATTCATCTCCGCGTACATCGACTTCTCGACGAAGGTCTGGCGGTTGCGGACGCGGTAGTCCTTGTTCTTCACGCGCACCTGCAGGTAGCGCTGGCGATCGACGCGCTCCGTGCCGGCGCGGTAGCCAAGGGAGTAGTACGAGTCGAGATCGGTCTCGATGCGGTCGAAGGCGGCCTTGAAGTTGTTCGTCTGCACCGAGGCCACGCCGCCGGTCATCTCGGCCATGAGCATCATCGACTCGGTCGTGTTCGACATCGCGGCCTGCGCCACTTGCGAGGAGACGGGCCGCGCGTGCTCGGCGGACATCTCCGTCCCGCCGGTCAGTCCCGCCGCGTGCACGGTGTACATCGTGATGTTGTTGGCATTCGCGGTCTTGGCGACGGACTGAATCAGCTGTGCCGCGTCGTACGTCATGCCTTCGAGCATCGACGAGCCGGTGGCCTGCCAGCCTTTCTCGCGGGCCATGTCGTCGATGAAGAAGAACATCTCGCGGCCGGGCTGCATGGGAAAGCCTTCGCTGGTGAGCACGAGGATCTTCTTTCCCTCCACGCCGGCCAGCGTGGACATGAGCGCGTTGAGCGAGGCCACGCTCTGCCGCAGATCGTGCTCGACCGAGGAGGCGTAGGTGCGGGCGATGGAAATCGCATCGTTGTAGCCCGCCGACTCACGGATGCGGTCCTCGGTCTGTTTCTGCTCGCTCTTGGCCGCAATGCCCAGTCCCGACTCGCGCGCCAGGCCGTCGATCATCGTGATCAGCGAGTTCTTGTCGGCCGTGAACGGCACGCGCACTTTCATGCTGCGGTTGTACGTGGCGATCATGGCCTCGTCGCCGGGACGCATGACGGTGTTCACGAAATCCTTCATCTCCTGGAACACGCGGTTGCGGTTGAACGGAGAGAGGGAGAGGTTGTCGACGTAGAAGATGATGCGCCGCTTCATGTTCTCGGGAACGATCTTGGCGGCGAGGGCGGTGGAGGCGGTGGGAGGCGGCGCGACGGGCGCTTCGCCGATGACGTTCTTGGCCACCGAGCCCTGCACTTCGTAGAAGTTCGTGATCGGCTTGGCGACGCCGTTCTCCAAAACGGTGAAGTCTTCCGCTTTGAGATTCGGGATGAAGTTGCCGCGCTTGTCGGTGACCACGACGTCCACATTGATGATGCGGATTTCCATGTTCTCGACGAGCTTCGGCTGCTCGGGCTCCTGCTGCTTTTTCTGGGCGAGCACGGGCAGCGCGATCGCGGCTGCAGCGAGGATGGCGAGAATACGTTTCAAGGGAGGCCTCCAGAAGTCTCAGGGTCTCGCAGTTTCAGAGTCTCATAGGGCCGCCACTGTGAGACCGTGAGCCTATGAGACTGTGAGACTCGGTCCCTGTGACGCAGAACGTGCGATCCACGTTACGCGGCGCACGCCGGCGTCATGCGAGAATACAGGACCGACGGGAGCAAACCGGGAAGCCGGCGGAAAACTTCCGGAGACGATAAGTGCAAGCGCCAAAACAAGATCCGCTGTCCTTCTCCAAGATGTCGGGCGGCGGAAACGACTTCGTCGTCATCGACAATCGCAACGGCCGCGTGACCGATCCGGAGGGCCTCACGCGCCGCATCTGCACGCGCGCGCTCTCGGTCGGCGCGGACGGCCTGATCCTCATCGAATCGTCGGCCCGCGCCACGCTCCGGATGCGCTACTGGAACTCGGATGGCTCGCTCGGCGAGTTCTGCGGCAACGGCACGCGCTGCGCCGCGCGGTTCGCGTTTCTGAACGTGATCGCCGGACGGAAGATGACCATCGAGACGGATGCGGGACTGGTCGGCGCGGAGATCGGCGACGGCGGCGCCGTGACCATCACCGTGCCCGCGCCGCATTCGTTCCGCGCCAAACGTCCGCTGACGATCGGCGAAAAAACGATTCAGGGCTCGTCGATCCGCGTGGGAGTTCCCCACTACGTCGTCTACATCGCCGACGATTTGTGGATGCAGGACATCGTGCCTCTCGGTCGCGCCATCCGCACGCATCCCGAGCTCGTCCCCGACGGCGGCGCGAACGTGAACTTCGTGACCGTGCGCGACCCGCACGCGATCGAGGTGCGCACGTACGAGCGCGGCGTGGAGAACGAGACGCTGGCCTGCGGCTCGGGCATCGTGTCGTCGGCGGTGATCAGCGCGATGTTCGGGAGGGTGCAGTCGCCGGTGTCGGTGCTGACGCGGAGCGGGATCACGCTGCAGGTGGAGTTCGCGCTGCGGGATGGTTATGCCGAGGAGGTCAGGCTGCGCGGTGACGCTCGGCTGATTTATCGCGCTACCATCACGCCCGAGACGCTCGAGGGGTTCGATCCCGAGTTCGTGCGCGACCCCGCGTCGAGCGTCACGGTCGCCTGATTGGAACACCTTCGATGGATCGCCGCCGCGGCGCTGTCGGCGTACGCGTGCCATCTCGCCGTGCACGCGGCGACGCCGATCGATGCCGCGCTGCCGCTGATCGCGATCGCCGTGACGTTCCTGGCCTGGCTCACGTACCCGGAGCTGATGCTGGGCGTGCCGATGCTGATCGTTGCGGAAATTGCTCTCCCCGACGAGCATGTGCGTCTGCTCACCGTCGGCGCGATCGTGGCCGCTTGCATGGTGGTCGCGAACGCAGGATGGGCTTCAGCCCGTCCATCGCCGGGACGGGCTGAAGCCCGTCCTACGTTCATCGCCCTCACCGCGGTCCTTTTCCTGCGCTGGATCCCGCTGGCGCACGTGCTCTGGTTCCGCGAGCTCGTGCTCCTCGCACTCACCGTCGCCATCGTCCTCGTCCTCGGCCGCACGCCGTTTGCGGTGCTGGTCGCGGTGATCACGGCGCTGATCACCCCCGCCGTTCCGATGCGCACTCTGATCGTTCCGATTCTCGTCCTGATCATCGCCGCCGCGGCGCGTACGTTCGGGTTGCCGAGACTGCGCCTGACCTGGGCATCGAGCATCGTCCTGGGATTCGTGATGCTGTTCTTCGCGTGGAGCGGCATCGTCGCGCGCGCGTTCCCGTATTTTCTGAAAGAGCCGTACGCGCAGAAGGCACGCTGGCACGTCGGGCACGCGCTGGTGGCGAACGACTCGCGCGTGTACGAGGTGCCCTGGAACGCGAAGGCGCTCATTCTCTCGGGCGCGAACGTCGCGGACTTTCGGCGCGGCGCGGTCCTCGGGCGCATCGAGCCGGGGCACATCGTCGTGCGCATCGACGACGCCGCGGACTGGGGCTACCTGCGCCGCGACGCCTTTCACAAGGCGCACAACCCGCTGCCGCGCGTGCCGGCAGGCAGGATTCGCGACTACGGCTACGCGGCGTGGGTGGACGGCGCGGGGCGGATCGCGCTGCCGAAGGGCGCGCGAGTCATTCGCGTGACGGCCGACGCGAAGCTGCCCGAGGGCGCGTCGCTGCAGGTCGAAGGGTTCGAGCTCGAGTGATTGCCGCGACCGTCATCGCGCTGCTGCTCCTGCCGCTGATCGTGCTGCGCGGGCGGACGCTGGCCGCGTACTACGGCACCATCGCCGCGATCGCGGTCTTCGCCTGGATTTTGTGGCGACGCTTGCCGCACCTGGAGTGGTTTCCAACCGCCGTGGCGGTGATCGCGTTCGCCTCGCTGGCGATCTTCATCGCCAACGGCGCGAAAGTGCGCTGGTCCGCGAATCGCGCCGCGCTGATCGCAGCAGGCGTGTACGCGCTGGTCATTCCGGCCATGCTGCGCTCGCCCATCGACGGCGACGAGCCTTTCTATCTTCTACAGACGGCCTCCATCACCTCGGACTTCGATCTCAATCTCGCCAATCAATACGCGGATCGCACCGCCGCGCAATGGGGCCGCGGCGACATCACGGAGCCGCAGACGGGCGATCCGCGCGGCGCGCGCGGCGAGCAGTACTCGCGGCACGAGCCCTTCCTCGGCTTCCTCATGGTCCCGGGTTACGCGATGTTCGGGCTTTACGGCGCGGTGGGAACGATCGCGCTCTTCGGCGTGCTGCTCGTGCGCTCGACATTTCGCTGGATGGAGGACGAAGGCACCGAGGAGAGCGCGCAGCGCGGCGTGTTCGCGCTGTTCGCGTTCGCGCCGCCGGTGTTGTTTTACGCGACAAGAATCTGGCCCGAGGTGCCGGCGGCGTTTTTCTTCGTGGAGGCGCTGCGGGGGATGCGCGAGCGGCGCTGGAAGCGCTGGCTGCCCTCGCTCTTCGGACTGGTGATGCTGAAGCTGCGCTTCGTGCTCGTCGCGGCCGGCGTGGTGGTGCGGCGAAAGATCGCCATCCCCATTCTGCTCGTGCCGCTGATCGTGATGGCGCTGCTCACCGGCGACGCGGACAGCGTGCACACCTGGCGCGAGCTGATCCCCATGAACCCGATGCACTACCTGCGCGGCCTGGGCGGCCTGCTCGCCGACGGCATGAGCGGCATCGCCTTCCAGGCGCCGTTCTATCTCTTCGCCATCGTCGCGCTCGTGCGCTGGAAGAAGACGCCGCACGGCTTTCGCGCGGGGCTGCTCGCGTCGCTGCTGTATCTTTTTTACCTGGTGCCGCGCGGCGAATGGTTCGGAGGCTGGGCGCCGCCGCTGCGCTACATCGTCTTCCTCATGCCCGTGCTGGCGCTGGGCATCGCCTCGGTCTGGAAAGAGCTGACGCGCGGCGGCATCGCCGTCGTGAGCGCGTGGAGCGCGGCGCTGCTCATTCACGGACTGACGTTTCCTTGGACGCTGTTCCACGAGTTCACGGGCGAGAACGCCATCGGCGAGTGGCTGTCGCACGCGTACGAGAGCGATTTCTCGCGGCTCTTTCCCAGCTTCATCCGCTTCAATGAGGCGGCGTGGTGGAGTCTGGCCGGCATTGCGGTTTTTCTTCTGGTCAGGAAGCTGGAGATTCCCGCCATCGCGCTGGCCATCGCACTCGCTTTCCACTTCGGCACGCAGCCCGCGCGCGTCGTCGAATTCGAAGACACGCACGTGCGTCACGCCGCGGGCCGCATCTATCCCGATCCGTACACGCTCATGCGCGCGACGTATCGCCAGGGCTGGGTGCTCGACGCCGGCGACGAGATCTCGTTCCTCGCGCAGAAAGGCACGCACGATCTCGAGTTCATCACCGGCCTCGGCGCGGCGTTCGAGCTGGCCGGCCGCACCTACACCGTGCGTCCTGACGAGCGATACCAGTCAATCGCGGTGACGATTCCGAAGGACGGACGGGTGACGCTGCGCTGCCTCACCGGCGGCGTCAATCTCGATCGGATGGCGAGGCGATGATCGACGTGATCGTGCTCGATCTCGACGGCGGTGCCATGCTCGACGACTGTCTCGATTCGTTGCGCAAGCAGACCGTCGCGCATCGCGTCATCCTCTTCGACAACGGCTCGCGCTCGCCCACACCCAACGCCACGAAACGCAGTGAGACGAACCTCGGCTTCGCCGGCGGCGCGAACGCCGCGTACGCGCTCTGCACCGCCGAAGCCGTGGCCATCATCAACAACGACGTCATCCTCGATCGCGACTGGCTGCGGCACGTCAGTGAAGCGCTCGATCGCGATGAGAAGCTGGCCGCCGTGCAGACCATCATTCGGCGTCCGGACGGCCGCATCGACGGCGCGGGCATCGACATCAGCGACGGCACATATCGCCAGATCGGACACGGACAACCGATCGGCGAGCCGCTGAGCGTTGCCTGGGGCGTGTCGGCAACGGCGACGCTCTACCGCCGCAAAGCCCTCGCCGCAACGATCTTCGACGAGCGCTTCTTCGCCTACTACGAAGACGTCGAGCTGTGCGCGCGCCTGAAAAAAAAGGGCTGGCGTACCGCGGTGCTGCCGGTGATCGCGGCCACGCATCGCGGCTCCGCGTCGGCGCACGTGCTTCCGCACGCGCAGCGCCTCAAAACGCGCAACCGCTACTTCGTGGCGCGGCTGCATCCCGGCGTGGGACGCATCCATTCCCTGTTGTGGGAAGACGCGAAGCTGCTCGTGAAGGGTCGATCCTCGCTCCGAGGGCTCGTGGAGGGGCTGAGCCGAACGATGAGCGATGAACGATGAACGATGAACGATGAGCGATGAGCGATGAACGCTGACCAGTGGACAGTTCATCGCTCATCGTTCATCGTTCCTCGCTCGATGTTCTCTGTCGTCATCCACACGCCCGACGTCGTAGGCGACCGCATGGCCGGCCCGGGCATCCGCGCGTGGCATCTCGCGCGCGAGCTGGCCAAACATTTCCCGACCACGCTCGTCGCCAAGTGCGAGGGGAGCGAGGCCGAAGGCGTGCCCGTCATCGAGCACAACACCGACGCCGCCCGTGCCGCCATGCGTGACGCCTCGGTCCTCATCGGCCAGCCCGCGCGCGGTTTCCGCAAGCGCCGCGCAGGCCAGCGGGTCATCTACGATCTCTTCGATCCCACCGTCCTCGAGCTGCGCGAGCTGTACGGAAACCTGCCGTCGCTGCGCCAGCGCGTGCACCTCGCGGCGGAGTGGTGGCGTCTCTCCGAAGCGTTGATGCGCGGCGATGTGCTCATGTGCGCGGCGAGCAAGCAGCGCCGCTTCTACGAGAAGCTGCAGAGCGGGAGCGCGCCGTGGATCGAAGTTCCGTTCGGCATCGATCCCGCGGACGTGAAGACGTGTCCCAAACCGCAGGACAACATCGTGATCTGGGGCGGCGGCGTGTGGGAGTGGCTCGATCCCGCCACCGCCGTCGAAGCGATCGTGCGTCTCAATCGCGAAGGCCTCAAAGCGAAGCTGCTCTTCCTCGGCCGCTCGCGGCCGAACAGCACCCAGGTCGTCGATCGCCGCCGCGAAAGCCGTTTCGACGGGCTGCTCGCGCGGGGCGGCGCGCACGTGTCGGCGAATGACCAGTGGGTGCCGTACCGCGAGCGCCTGGCGTGGTTGCGCTCCGGCAAAATCGCTATCATGCTCCACCGTCGTACGGCGGAGGCCGAATACTCGATCCGCACGCGTCTCTTCGACGCGATCGCAGCGGGCACTCCCGTCGTCGCCACCGCGGGCGGGTTCGCCGCGGACCTGGTCGGGCAGGAAGGCCTGGGGATCGTCGTTCCGCCCGGCGACGTCGCGGCAGTGGCGGATGCGATCCGCCGCCTGCTCACCGACGACGCTTTTTACTCCAGTTGCGTAGAGAGTCTCGAGCGCATCCGGCCGCGGTTCGCGTGGGAAGTCGTGACACGCCCGCTGGTTAGCGCGATCATGAAATGGCAAACGCAATGCTCGAAATCGGAGAGGTAGCACCGCCGCGCGCGCGAACGCGCCCGCTCGACCTCTCCATCCTCATCGTGACCTGGAACAGCGAGCGATGGATCGACCGCTGCCTGCGCTCGATCCCCGCGGCGTGCGAAGGTCTCGAATACGAGATCGTCGTGCACGACAACGCCTCCAGCGACGCCACCGTCCGCCACCTCGGTGGAGCGCCTGTCCCCCAGGTCATCCGCTCGACCGTCAACAGCGGCTTCGCGGGCGGCATGAACCGCGCCTTCGCCGCCTCGCGCGGGCGCTACGTTTTCCTGCTCAACCCCGACTGCGAGCTCGCCCCGCGCGCGCTCACGAACCTGTTCGAGTTCCTGGAGTCGCACCCGAAGATCGCCGCCGCCGTGCCGCTGCTGATCGACGAGAGCGGCGACTCGCAACGCGAGTTTCAGATCCGTAGGTTGCCGACGCTGGCCACGCTCGCTGCCGAAGTGCTCCTCCTCGACAAACTGTTCCCGCGAAACCGCGCCACGGCGCACTACCGCTACCACGATCTCGATCTCACGCATCCGACGCGCATCGAGCAGCCCGCCGCCGCGGCGCTGCTGCTGCGGGCCGAGGTGATGGAGGAGATCGGTCCGCTGGACGAGCAGTTCGCGCCGGCGTGGTTCGAAGACGTCGACTACTGCCGCCGCCTGGCGGAAGCGAAGAAGGAGTTGTGGGCGGTGCCCAGCGCCGAGGTGCGGCACTTCGGCGGAGCGTCGCTCGAGCACATGCCCTTCTCGCGCTTCTGCGAGATCTGGTACGGCAACATGTGGCGCTACGCGAAGAAGTGGTTCGGGCGCGGACAGGTGGAAGCGCTGCGCTGGGCCATCATCGCCGGGATGCTGCTGCGCTGCGCGGCCGGCTTCCTGGGACTGCGTCCGCGCGGCGTGGCGCGCTCGGAAGCGTGGCGCGCGTACGCGGGAGTGCTGAAGAGCGCATTCGATCGATGGGACAGCTCTCGATCATCCTCGTGACCTGGAACAGCGCGCGCTACCTGCGCCGCTGCCTGGAGGGAATCGCGCAGCAGACCATCCGCGACGCGGAGCTGATCGTCGTCGACAACGCCTCGGCCGACGAGTCGCTGTCGATGATCCCCGCAACCGCACGCGTGATCCGCAACGAAACGAACCGCGGCTTCAGCGCCGCGGTGAATCAGGCCATCGCCATCGCCAACGGCGAGCTCGTGCTGGTGGTGAATCCGGACTGCCACCTGATGCCGGATTACGCTTCGAAACTCATCGCTGTGTTTGAGGATCCAGGTGTCGGCTCGGCCACGGGCCTGCTGATCCGCGCGCGCGGCTACGACATCGAGCCGATCGACGAGATCGACTCCCTCGGCATCCGCATGACCCGAACCGGAAGACATCTCGACATCGCCCAGGGTGTCATCCTGAGCCGCGCAGACGGCGAAGGACCTTCCAACGCGCCACGGGGAAGGTCCTTCGCCCTCTACGGGGCTCAGGATGACACCGGCCCCTTCGAAGTGTTCGGCGTGAGCGGCGCCGCGGCCATGTTCCGCGCCTCGTTTCTCCGCGACGCCTGCGTCTTCGGCGAAGCGCTCGACGAAGACTTTTTCGCGTACCGCGAAGACGCCGATCTGGCCTGGCGCGGACGCCTCTTCGGCTGGCGCTCGATCTGCGAGCCGGCAGCCATCGCGTATCACGTGCGGCGCGTGACGCCCGAGGCGCGGCGCGAGCTGCCGGCCGACGTGAACATGCATTCGGTGAAGAACCGCTTTCTGCTGCGCATCAAGAATCAGGGCGCGTATCTCGCGCTTCGTCATTTTCCGTTCGAGCTCCTTCGCGATCTGATCGTGCTGATCGCGGCGGTGACGGTGGAGCGCACGTCGCTGCCCGCGTTCGCGTGGCTGTGGCGCAATCGCAAGCGCGTGCTGGCGAAGCGGCGCGAGATTCAGAGACGGCGCAAAGTCAGCGACCGCGAGCTCGCGAAGTGGTTCCGATGAAGATCGCCATCCTCGGCACCCGCGGCGTCCCGCCGAGCTACGGCGGCTTCGAGACGTTCGCGGGAGAGTTGTCGATGCGCCTCGTGCAGCGCGGACACGAGGTTTCCGTCTATTGCCGAGACGTAGGGCGGGCTTCAGCCCGCCCGGACGGGCTGAAGCCCGTCCTACGTTGGAACGGCGTGGAACGCATCGTGATCGCTTCCGCGAACCACAAATACTTCGAGACGGTTTCCCACGCCTTTCTCTCCGCGCTCGACGCGCTCCGCCGCGACTTCGACGCGGTGCTGGTCTGCAACGCCGCCAACGCCTTCGTGCTGCCGCTGCTGCGCGCGGCGCGCATCCCGTGTGCGATCAACGTCGACGGCATCGAGCGCAAGCGGCGCAAGTGGAACGTGTTCGGGCGCGCGGTGTATGCGATCGGCGAGACGTTCTCCGTGGCCTTCGCCAATAGGGTCGTCGCCGATGCGGAAGTGATCGCCGGCTACTACCGCGAGCATTACGCGTTCGATCCCGACGTGATTCCGTACGGCTCGGAGTTTCCCGTCGAGGAAGACTCGGATGTGCTCGAGCGACTGGGCATCCGGGAGTACGTGCTCTATGTGAGCCGCTTCGAGCCGGAGAACAATCCGCTGGAGGTGCTCGACGCGGCGTCGAGTCTCGAAGTGCCACTGGTGATGGTGGGGAAGGGTCTGTACGCGAAAGACCTCGTCGACGCTTTGCACGCGCGAAAGCACGCGAACGTCATTCTCCCCGGCGCGTTATACGGCCGCGATTACCGGACGCTGCAGCGCAACGCCCGCGTCTACATCCAGGCCACCGAAGTGGGCGGGACGCATCCCGCGCTGATCGAGGCCATGGGCTCCGGCGGCGTCGTGCTCGCGCTCGACACGCCCGAGAATCGGGAAGTCGGCGGCGACGCTGTCGGTTACTTCCGACTGCGTCCGCGGCAGACCCTTTCGGGCATGCTTCGCGAATGGCTCGGGAATGCGCCGCTCCGAGAGGAAATGCGCGCGCGGGCTCGCCACCGCGCCTCCGCTCTCTATTCGTGGGACCGGGTGACGGACGCCTACGAGAGACTTTTTCAGGCTCTCTAGACGGATCGGACTTCCGCTCCGTATACCGTTGCGGTAAAAGAACGTTCAGATGCTGAAGCAAAAAGCGCGAGTCATTGCGAGAATTGTTTACGGTGCCGACCTCGCCCTGACGTCCGTCGCTTTCTTCGCCGCCTTCTTCATCCGCGACCTTCTCCTGCCGGCCCTGGCCCCCGAGCGCTTCCCCACCGGCCTGTTTCCCCTTGCGGACTACCTCAAGATCTTTCCGCTGGTCCTGATCATCTGGTCGGTCCTGCTCTTCACGTACGACAGCTATCACTCCCACCGCACCGTGCCGCTCACGCGCGAGGGACTGACGGTGATGCGCGTCGTCGCGGTGGGCACGGTCATCCTGGCCACGCTGGCGTTCCTGCTGCCGCTGCGGCAGCTCTCGCGCACGTGGTTCATGCTCTTCGCGGGGTTGTGCGCGCTGCTTCTCCTCGCGGAAAAGATCCTCGTGCGCGTGATCGCGCGCTGGGTGCGCTCGAAGGGACTGAATTACCGCACGCTGCTGATCGTCGGCACGGGCCGCCGCGCCACCGACATCGCCCGCATGGTGGCCTCGCACAAATACTGGGGCTACAAGATCCTCGGCTTCGTCAACGACGGCCACCGCCTCTCCAACGGCTGGGCGCGATACCGCGTCTTCGGCGACGTGCCCGATCTGAAGCGCATCCTGGAGACGAGCGGGATCGCCGAGCCGATCGACGAGATCGTCTTCGCCGTCACGCGCAAGAAACTCGACGAGATGAAGCAGATCTTCCTGCTCTGCGAGGAGCTGGGTATCCGCACCCGAGTGGCCATGAACTTCATCCAGAACCGCGTGGCCAAGATGGAGATCGAGGAGCTCGAAGGCGTGCCCTTCCTGACTTTCACCACCACGCCGTCCAACGAGGCGCATCTCGCCCTCAAGCGCGCCCTCGACGTGGCCATCTCGCTGGTCATTCTCGGACTGGCCATGCCCATGCTGGCCGTCGCGGCGCTGGCCATCAAGCTCAGCTCCCCCGGCTCGGTCGTCTTCAAGCAGCGGCGCATGGGCCTGAACGGCCGCGTCTTCACGCTCTACAAGTTCCGCACGATGATCGAGGACGCCCACGCGCGCCGCGAGGAAGTCGCGCATCTCAACGAGATGAACGGGCCGGTCTTCAAGATGAAGGACGATCCGCGCATCACGCCGGTGGGCCGCTGGCTGCGCCGCTTCTCGCTCGACGAGCTGCCGCAGCTCTGGAACGTGCTCAAGGGCGACATGTCGCTGGTCGGCCCGCGTCCGCCGATCCCGGAGGAAGTGGCGTCGTATCACCGCTGGCACCGCCGTCGTCTGTCGATGAAGCCGGGCCTGACGTGCCTGTGGCAGATCAGCGGCCGCAACGAGATCCAGGACTTCGATCACTGGATGAAGCTGGACCTGCAGTACATCGACAACTGGTCGCCGTCGTTGGACTTCAAGATTCTGCTGCGGACGATTCCCGCGGTGTTGTCGGGCAAGGGCGCGTCGTAACGCGCTGCGCGTTAACATCGCGCGCATGAAGCTGGATCCGAACGCTGACGAATTCCGGGCCGCCGCACACGCCGCCGTCGACTGGATCGCCGACTACTTCCAGAACATCGACTCGTTCCCCGTGCTCTCGCGCGTGCAGCCGGGCGACATCGCCAGACAGTTCGCGACCGCCGCATCGGAAGAAGGCAAGCCGTACGACGCGCTGCTGACCGAGTTCCGCGACAAGATCCTGCCGGGCATCACGCACTGGAACCATCCTTCGTTCTTCGCCTACTTCAGCATCACCGGTTCCCAGGCCGGCGTCCTCGGCGAATTGCTCACCGCCGCGCTGAACGCGAACGGCATGCTCTGGAAGACCTCGCCGTCGCTGACGGAGCTGGAGACGCGCGCGCTCCAGTGGCTGCGCGACGCGCTGGGATTGCCTTCCAACCTGTTCGGGATCATCAACGACACGGCGTCGGTGAACGTGTTCCTCGCGCTGGCGGCCGCACGCGAGGCCACGGGACTGAACATCCGCGGCGAAGGGATGACCGGCCGCGATCTGCCCGCGTTGCGCGTCTACTGCTCCGAGCACGCGCATTCGTCGGTCGACAAGGGCGCGCTGGCGCTGGGCTTCGGCGCGAAGAACATCATCAAGATCGCGAGCGATGAGGAGTTCTGCATGCGCCCGGAGGCTTTGGCGGAGGCGATCGCGAGCGATCGCGCGAACGGGTTTCTGCCGTGTGCCGTCGTCGCCACGACCGGCACCACGTCCACGGCAGCCGTCGATCCCGTTCGCGCGATCGGCGAGATCGCGCAGCGCGAGAAATGCTGGCTGCACGTCGATGCCGCGTACGC
>DATLBM010000218.1:0-10774 GCA_035526885.1 Thermoanaerobaculia bacterium
CTCTTCCATCAGCGCGACGCCGCTCAGGTCCGTGTTCGCGAAGTGAATGCCGCGGAACGGCTCGGAGGCGCGGCGGCGTCCGTCGCTCCAGATGAATCGAGGCTCGGGACGGACCATGGCGTGGCCCCAGCGCATGACGTCGATGCGCGTGGCGAGCGAGCGCAGCTCCGGATGCGCGCGGGAGAGATCGGCCAGCGCGATCTCCGCCCACCCTTCACGCCCGATCGAGAGCAGCCGCTCGCGCTGCGCCCGCACATCGGCTCCGCACAGCGGGTAGTAGTACGTGAGCACGGTCGGGCCGCGATCGGGTCCGCTCTGGTGGGTCGACACGACGTAGCCGAGCCCCGGCGAGTCGTACAACACGTTGTCCCACGCCTCGGGGAACCCGCGCGAGGAGGGATGCTCGAGCACGTGCAGGTTCGCCACCATCCACGAGCCGTATGCGAAGCGCGGCGTGTCGCGCGACGGGATGACGTGTTTCGCGACGAACTGCGGCCCGGCGAAGATCACTCGCCGCGCGTGAATGCCGATCACTTCGTCGCCGCGGAGCGCGATCACGTCCACGCCGCCGTCGACGGGCGTGATGTTCGCGACCAGCCACGACGTGCGCGCCGGAGCGTATCGCTGCAAATGCGCGACGATGCGGCCGTTGCCGTCGGGCCAGGTGACGACGGGACGCTCGTCCCGCGACGCGAAGTAGAAGACGCCCGCCCACGCGCTGGTGTGTTCCATCAGCGCGCCGTAGTCGTCACGCGTCGCGTACTCGACGAGCCAGCGCAGCCGCGGCGAGGTGAAGCCATGCGCGTCCATCCATTCGCGCATCGACAGGCGATCGAGCGCCGTCGCTTCGGCATCGTCGGAGCACAGTGCGGTGGGGATCGTGAACGCGCGGCGGCCGCGCGCATCGCGAAACGCGGCCCACCTGGCCATCTCGTTCTCGAAGGCGCGCAACTGGCGCAAGTCCTCGGCCGAGGCTCCCGCATGCAGATACAAACCCTCGTACCAGCGCCCGCGGTAGAACAGTCGCTCCTCGGGATCGCGCGGGAAGAACTGTTCGCCGATGGCGTCCCCTTCGTACACGCCCATCTCGCGCAGCAGCTTCACGAGCACGCGGTTCTCCGCGGACGGCGCGACGACGTAATGCGCGCCCCACGGATAATTCGCGCCGGCGCGTGCGGTCCCGCCCACGACCGGCTCGAGCTCGAGCAGCAGCACGTCGCGCAGACCGTGAAGCCGCCAGGCGGCGGCGAGGCCTGCGATGCCGCCGCCGGCGATCACGACGTCGTGCGTTTCCCAACGCACCGGGACGAGTGGCTGTCCTTCACGAAGCCTGTGACCGACGTCGTGTGAGGCGCCGACGATCTGGCCGGGCGGCAGCGGCGTCTCGGGAGCTTTGCCGCACGCCGCCGCGGCACCGAGGAAGGCTGCGAGGAGCTCGCGCCGGTTCAGCTCCACTTGCGCCACTCGTTTTCGTAGTAGCGAACGAGGACCTGGTTATCGAGGCGGTTGATCTCGACGGGAACCGGCTGCATGTCGCGCGGGAAGATGAACATCGCGGTGAGCGTCGCGGCGTCGAGGAATCGCACCGGCACGTCGACGCGCGACGGCGGAGCAAACGGCTCCAGCCGCGCCAGCGAGAAACCCCACACGCCGAACGACGGCACGGTGGCCTGGTATGGACGCACGTGCAGTCCGGCGGCCTCCATCGTCCGCACGATGCACCAGTAGGACTGCCGCGCGTACAGCGGCGACGTGCACTGCACCGTCACCGCGGCGCCGGGCGCGAGCCGCGCGCGCAGCATCCGGTAGAAGCGCGTGGAGTAGAGCTTGCCCAGCGAGAAGGAGCCGGGATCCGGAAAATCGACGATGGCCACGTCGAACTGCTCGCGGACCTTCTCGATCCAGATCATCGCGTCCGCGTTCACGACCTTGACGCGCCGGTCGCGAAACGAGTCGTGGTTCAAACGCGCCAGCGGCGGGAACTGCGAGGAAAGCGACGTCATGGCCGGATCGAGATCGACGAGCGTGACCTGCTCCACGACGCGGTACTTCAACACTTCGCGCAGAGCCAGACCGTCGCCGCCGCCGAGGATCAGCACGCGCCGCGGAGCCTTCGCCGCGGACATGGCCGGATGCACGAGCGCTTCGTGATACCGGTACTCGTCGCTCGACGCGAACTGCAGATTGCTGTTCAGGAAGAGCTGAAAACCCGCGGCGTTGTTCGTCACCACGATCCGCTGATACGCGCTGCTCTTCGCATACACGATCTCGTCCGCATACAGCTCATCCTCGGCCAGGTGCGTGAGCACGTCGGCGCGCGCGAGCGCGAACAGCAGAATGATCACCACGATCACGGCGCGGATGCGCAGCACCATCGCGCCGCGCAGGATCGGACGCAGCAGCCACGTGCCGTACAGCCCGACGCCGGCGTTGAGCAGTCCGAACACGATCGACGTGCGCACCAGACCGAGACGCGGCACGAGGAACATCGGAAAGAGCACGGCGGCGAAGAGCGAGCCGAGGTAATCGAAGCTGAGCACGCGCGAGACGAGCTCTTTGAAATCGAGATGCTCTTTGAGGATGCGCATCAGGATCGGCAGCTCCAGCCCCACCAGCACGCCGATCGCGAACACGACCAGGTAGAGAAAGAGGTGGAACCACTCCAGCCGCGAGAAGCCGAGAAAGAGCGCCGGCGCCGACAGGCCGCCGATGAGCGCCACCGCCAGCTCGACGTCGACGAAGCGCGCGGCCAGATCGCGATCGAGAAAGCGCGAAAGCCACGCGCCCACGCCGAGGGCGGAGAGATAGAGGCCGATGATCAGCGAGAACTGCGTGACCGAATCCCCGAGGACGTAGCTGGCCACCGTGCCGGCCAGCAGCTCGTAAATGAGCCCGCACGCGGCGATGATCAGCACGTTCAGGAAGAGGATCGGGGTGCGGTTCATCTAGCCGTGCAGCACCGACGCGATGATGATCGCCAGCCCCAGGATCACGGCGGCGATGATGATGGCCACCGCGGTGTTCTGATCCGTCTCGATCTCCTTGCGGATCGAGAACGGCGTGACCTTCACCATCCCCCAGAAGGCCAGACCGAATACCACGATGCCGAACAACGTCCAGCCGATCGTGCTGAGAACGAGCCGTAAGACAGGATCCATCACTTCCCTCCTCGAAATCCGCCGCCATACCAGTACACCGGGGCCACGCCGGCGCGTCCGCGAATGCCCGCGGGAGCCTGATGGGGATACACCGACACCAACTCGAAGCCGCGATACGCGGAGTACGCGTAGCCCCCGACGATCACCAGCGCGATGAGCAGATACACCACGCGAAAGAGCGCTCCCATCTCCTACTCCTCCTCATCCTCGCGGGCGAACGGATTGAACGAGCTGTCCGCCCAGCGTTGCGACTCGAATGCGACCTTGCGCACCACCGAGATCACCGGAAAGACGCTGATGGCGATCAGCGCCAGCAGAAAGGCCGGCCACCGGAACACGCCCTCGCGGACGCGCAGGTGCACGAGCGGCGGCGGCTTGCCGGGCTCCCATTGCGCCTCGACGCGCAGGATGTACGCGCCGGTCTCGGGCCGCGAGAGGAACGTCGTGTCGTCGCGACTTCCCTCGCTCCAGCTCTCGCCCTGATCGACGCCGTGGTAGTACTCGAGCGGCATCTCGAAGGTGGTCACGCGGTCGGTCTGCTCGGAGACGAGATCGACGCCGAGGTGCACCCACGAGTTGTCGAGCGGCAGCGCGTCGGCGCGCACCTGCACGTTGTGCTTGCCGCTCAGCGCGAACGGGTCGGTGAACAGCACGCGGGCGAAGTCGCCGGGCGCGCCCTGCGCCACGACGCCTTTGCTCAGGTCGTAGGTCTGGTCGTGCGCGACGCGGCCGGGCAGCGTGATGCCGAGGAAGATCGCGGCGGCGAAAAGCAGCGCGAGCATGAGCAGCCACGGTTTGACGAGGTCCGCGCCGGTGTAGGGCTGCATCGGACCGATGCCCGAAGGACGGCCGACGTTCGCGACGCCGAACGCTTTCTCGATCGCGCGCGGCTTCATGTATTCGGCGTGCGAGTACGCGACTTCCTTCGCGCCCTGCCGCGTCACTTCTTTCGAGATGCCATACGGCGGGGCGATGTAGTCGGAGGTATCCGCCTTCTCGCCCACTTCGACGCGCCAGTAGAACTCGCCGAGGACGTACGTGACGCGCGCGGTCGCGGTCTGAAACAACCGGTAATTGCGCCCGCCGTACCGGACGGCGCGGCCGCTGCCGCCCCACGTCGAGTCCTGCACGTCGCCCGGACGCAGCGGCGTGACGAAGCTCCAGTGACCGTCGCTGTGCACGAGCCAGCGATAGCCTTTTTCCGCGTTGTAGAGCAGGTACTCGGTCCAGAAGTAGTCGCGGTCGAACCGCACCGCGCGCTGCATGAATCCCGCGACCACGTACTCGTCGCCGTCGATCGTCCCTTTCTGTCCGAGGGGGATCACCGGCTGGACGTCGAGCTTATGCAGCTTCCGGAAGAACTGCAGCTTTCCGGCGGTGACGTCGTGGCCGGCGCCACAGTAGGGGCAGTAGATGCGCTCGGCCTGATCGGGAGCGCGCAGCTCGAGCGCGCCGCCGCACTGCGTGCAGTTGAGCGTCGTCAGGCGCGTGCGCGCGAAGGTGCGCTCCTCCCGCGCGAGGCCAAGGTCCGCGAGCGCGACTTCGGAACCGTGGAACACGGCGGGAGGCTCTTCGCTGTAGTCGATCGTGCCGAAGCCGCGAGCGGGTCCCGTCAGATCCGCGTAGCGATAGGTGTAGCCGGGAGTGGGACTCCACGGCAGCTCGCCTTCCGCCGAGATCAGAGCGGCCTGGCCGTACTCCGCCACGACAAAGCCCTGCCATACCGCGACGGCGCCGGGCTGGAGCTGTTCGAAAGCCGGCGCCGCGGCCTCGACCCGGAACGTCACATAGAACCTTCCCTGCGCCTCGGCGATCCAGCCCCAGCGCCCATCGTCGAATGCGGCGTACCACTCGTCCCACACGCCGCCGGCCTGGTGGCGAAGCTGGGAGCGTCCGGTGATGCGATAGCCGGCGCCGCCGTAGCTGCCGCTCACACCGACGTGCAGCGGCGACCCGGTGTCGATGAGACCCGCGACCTTGCCGTGGTCCTCGAAGCCGCGGTCGGTACGCGCGACGACGGAGTTGCATGAGCCGCAGACGACCACCGCGGACGAACCGATGGCGAAGGTGACCGGCGCGCCGCAGGAAGGACAGTTCGCAGTGACGCTCATGACCAGCGCTCCACGCGGCGCACGCGGACGTCGGTGGCGCCCAGCAGCTCGGCCAGCCGCTCTTCCCACGGCCAGTCGGGACGCGGGCGGCAGCAATAGAGATTGATCGCCGCGATCCCGTGCTCGGGATAGGTGTGACACGCGAGATGCGACTCGGTGAGCATCACGAATCCCGTGACGCCGCCCGCCCCCGGGAACACGTGCCACGACGGCGCCTGCAGGGCATGCAGCCCGAGCTCGCCGATGACCCGCGCGAAGAGCGCATCGAGACGGGCTACATCGCGCAGGGCGCTCTCATCGCAGCCGCCGGCCTCGACGAGCCACTCGCTTCCGATCTCCACGACGGGACTATACGACCGATGGGACCTGTGGGACCTATAGGTCGTATAGGTCCTATCGGTCCTGGAGGCGCGGCTCCACGCCCAACTCGCGCATCAACGCCTGCGCGCCATCCACGGCATCCATCACCCACAGCATGTACTGTGCGTCGACGTGGATCGAGCGCGTGATCGCCGGCGTGAACAGAAAATCCGCGTCGATCGATTCGTAATTGCCGTCGAAGAGCAGGCCTACCAGCTCGCCTTTCGCGTTCAGCGTCGGGGAGCCGGAATTGCCGCCGGTGGTGTCGCACGTGGAGAGGAAGTTGACCGGGACGTCGCCCAGTTCGGGATCGATGTATGCGCGGGTCTTCGCGGGATCCGCCGCCGCGGCGAGGAGCGACTTCGGATTCTCGAACGGATCCTTGCCGGTCTCTTTCTCCACCACGCCGCGCAGCGTCGTCTGCGGCTGATAGAACGTGGCGTCGCGCGGCGTGTAGCCCTCGACCGTGCCGATGGTGATGCGCAGCGTGGAGTTCGCGTCCGGATAGAGCACCGCGCCGCCGCTGACCTGCCGCAGCAGCTCGAAGTACTTCGGGCGCAGGCGCGCCATCGCGCCGGTGTACGCCCACTCCTCGCTCTCGCGCTGCTCGAACACGGGCAGCAGCTTGAACGCGAGGTCGATCATGGAGTCGTGACGCGCTTTGAGCTGCGCCACCGACTCGCCGAGCATCTTCGTGCGCTCGCGCTGGTCCGTGATTTTCGTGTTCGCGTAAAGAGCATTCGCGTCAATGCCCTGCAGCTCCTCGAGGTCCTTGCCTTCATCGAGAAAGTACGCCACCACCGCGCGATCGCTGCCCGCGTCGATGGTGCGCTGTGCGCGATCGGACGCGCTGCGCAGCGATTCCCACTCGCGCTCCTGATACTTCGCCACGCGGTCCATGTCCTTCTTCGGCCGCTCGGTGGCGACGCGCACGAAGGTGAAGGCCTGCTGCAGCATCGGCGAGCCGCGTCCGGTGAGGATGTCGAGGATGAGATCGCGGCGGTTGTTCCTGAAATGCCCGGCGTTGAGCCTGGCGATCTCGTCGAGCACCGAAGCATTGGCCAGGCGCATCTTCGCCTCGCGCCCGAGGCGTGCCTCGACGATGCGGTCGCGCACGAAGCCTTCGTTCGTGCTTTGGTAATTCTTCAGCGAGTTCGCCAGCGACTTGATGCGCGACGCGTTGCGGATCTGCACGTCGCGATTGCCGTCACCCGCTTTCTCGAGCAGGCGAATGATTTCCGTGTAGTACCTGATGTTGGCCGGATAGACGAAGTCGCGGTAGTTGCGCACTTCATCCGCGGTCTTGTAGCGGAACGTCCGTCCCGGATAGCCCGCGACGAGCACCGCGTCGCCAACGTTCACGCCCTGCTTGGCGACCTTCAGCCAATGCTTTGGCTGATACGGCTTGCCGTTCACGTACGCGCGGTAGAACGCGAAGTCGCCCGTGTGGCGCGGCCATTCGAAGTTGTCGATCTCGCCGCCGAACTCGCCGATCATGCGCGCCGGCGCGTACACGAGACGCACGTCGCTGATCTCCATCTGCGTCGTGCGCAGGTACTGCGAGCCTTCGAAGAACGACGACACGCGACAGCGCACGCCGCCGGGCTTCTCGCACTCGGCCACGAGCTCCTTGGTGCGGCGATCGATCAGCTTTGCGAGCTCCGCGTCAGTCAACGTAGGATGGGCTTCAGCCCGTCCATCCAAGGGACGAACCCGTCCATCCGAGGGACGGGCTGAAGCCCGTCCTACGTTCGTCACCCGCGTCGTCACGTCTTCAAAATTCGTCGTCACCCACACCTTCGTTCCCGGCGCCGCCGGCAGCTCCTCGGCACGAGTCTTTGCCAGGAAGCCGTTCGTGATCAGGTCGCGCTCGGGCGTCGAGTTGTGCTGAATCGATCCGAACGCGCAGTGATGGTTGGTCACCACCAGTCCATCCGGCGACACGAACGACGCCGTGCAGCCGCCCAGCGAGACCACGGCGCCCATCGGATCGCCGGTCAGATCGGCCAGACGCTGCGGATCGATGGTCACGCCGGCTTTCTTCAGCTCCGCCGCGATCTCCGGCATCTGCTGGGGCATCCACATGCCCTCATCGGCGAAGGCGGAGACGGTCACGAACACGGCCACGAACAGTTTCTTCATGCGCCGGACGCCAACCCAGAACCGTCGACCAAATTCCACGTAAGATGCGTCGTTACACGGAGGCAACAGACATGGGTCTTTGGGACGCCATCAAGAACGAGTTCATCCAGATCATCGAGTGGCTGGACGACAGCAACAACACGCTGGTCTACCGCTTCCCGGTGCACGACCAGGAAATCAAGATGGGCGCGCAGCTCACGGTGCGCGAGAACCAGGTCGCGATCTTCCTCAACGAGGGCGAAGTGGCGGACGTCTTCAAGCCCGGCCGCTACGAGCTCTCCACGCAGAACATGCCCGTGCTGACCACGCTGCGCGGCTGGAAGTACGGCTTCGACTCGCCGTTCAAGGCCGAGGTTTACTTCTTCAACACGCGGCTGTTCACGGACCTGAAGTGGGGCACGCAGAACCCGGTCATGATGCGCGACGCGGAGTTCGGCATGATCCGCATGCGCGCGTTCGGCACGTACGCGATCCGCATCGCCGACCCGCGCGAGTTCTTCAAGCAGGTCGTCGGCACCCAGGGCCTCACCACCACCGAAGACATCCTCGGGCAGCTGCGCTCGACGATCATCAGCAATTTCTCCGACATCGTGGCGGAGTCGAAGATCGCGGCGCTGGATCTGGCGGCGTCGTATCGCGAGCTCTCGCAGCTCGCGCAGAAAGACCTGCAGCCGACGTTCGCCGCGTTCGGCCTGGAACTGGCGCGCTTCAACATCGACAACGTTTCGCTGCCCGAGGAAGTGGAAGCGGCGATCGACCAGCGCACGAAGCTGGGCGTCCTCGGCGACAAGATGAATCAGTACACGCAGATGCAGGCCGCGGACTCGATCAAGATCGCCGCCGCGAATCCGGGCGGCATCGCCGGCGCCGGCGTCGGCCTCGGCGCGGGCATGGCCATGGGCAACGCCATGGGCGGGGCCTTCAACCAACAGCAGCAACAGGCCGCGCCGCCTCCCCCGCCCTCGGGAACGACGAACGTGCCGCGGTGGTCGATCGCCATCGACGGCAAGACGTACGGTCCGTACACGGATGACGGTCTGCGCGCGATGGTGCAGAGCGGACAGGTAGCGGCGTCGACGCAGGCATGGCGTCCCGGCGCCGCGGGCTGGGCCGCGATCGAGACGTATCCGGAGCTCGGCGGCGGTAGCTCGTCGATGCCGCCTCCTCCGCCGCCGCCCGCGAAATGACGGCAGAAGCGATCGAAACCAGGATCCGGAAATTTCCCTGCGAAGGCTGCGGCGCAGACCTTCGCTGGGAGCCCGGCGTCACCGCGCTGAAGTGCCCGTGGTGCGGCACCGTGAAGAACGTTGCCGCGCCCACGGGCAATATCGACGAGAAGCCGGTCGATGCCGGCCTCCGCGCGCCGCGCAATCTCGGATGGGGCGCCGAGCGCAAGGTCATCGCCTGCAAACGCTGCGGCGCGCACACGACGCTGGACCCGCACGTCTCCTCGAGCTCCTGCGCGTTCTGCGGCACGAGCGCGGTGGTCGAGGCGCCGCCGTCGCAGAACATCGCCCGGCCGGAGGGATTGCTCCCGTTCCGCATCACGCAGGAGGCGGCGCTGCAGTCGTTTCGCGCATGGCTGCAGAAACTGTGGCTGCGCCCGAATGACCTGAAGCGCTCGGCGCGCATGAACAAGATCGCCGGCGCGTACATCCCCTTCTGGACGTTCGACGCCGCGACGTACTCGCGCTGGGAAGCCGAAGCGGGCCACTACTACTACACCGGCAGCGGGAAGAACCGGCAGCGCCACGTGCGCTGGGAGCCCGCGAACGGCACGCTGGAGCGCTTCTTCGACGACCTGCCGGTGCCGGCATCGCGCGGAATCGACTCGAACATCTGCCAGGCCATCGAGCCGTTCCCGACGTCGGAGCTCACGCCCTACGATCCGCAATACCTCTCCGGATTCCTGGCCGAGGAGAACGCCATCGATCTGCCGGAGGCGCTGGAGAACGCGAAAGAGCGCATGCGCGCTGTCATCCGCGATCTGTGCTCGAAGGAAGTGCCCGGCGACACGCAGCGCAACCTCCGCGTGCAGACGCAGTTCAACGGCCTCGCATACAAGAACTGCCTGCTCCCGATCTGGGTCGCCGCGTACGACTACAACGGCACGCCGTACCGCTATCTCGTGAACGGCGTGACCGGCCGCTGCGCGGGCACGGCGCCGTGGTCGTGGGTGAAGATCACGCTGCTGGGGCTGATGATCTTCATCATCCTGATGATCGTGCTGTACGCGAACAACTCATGACTCTCGCCGCGCTGCGACGCGACCTGCGCGCGGTTGCGGATCCCGCGCAGGCGGAAGTCTCGCAGCGCTATTTCAAGGAGCCCGAACGCTTCCTGGGCATCCGCGTACCGGACCTGCGCAAGGTCGTTCGTCAACACGTTGACCTTCCGCTGCGCGCCGTCGAGTCGCTGCTCGCGTCGCGATGGCACGAGGAGCGGCTGGCGGCGCTGCTGATCCTCGTCCATCGCTACGGCCACGAGCCGGACGCCGTGTACGAGCTCTATCTCCGCAAGACCGCGCACATCGACAACTGGGATCTCGTGGACTGCTCCGCGCCGCACATCGTGGGCGCGCATCTGTTCACCCGCGACCGCGCGCCGCTCTACGAGCTGGCGCGGTCGGCCTCGGTGTGGGAACGGCGAATCGCGATCCTCGCCACGCAGCACTTCATCCGCAACGGCGAATACGCGGATACGCTGAGGATCGCCCGGCTTCTGCTCGACGATCGCCACGACCTCATTCACAAGGCCGCCGGGTGGATGCTGCGCGAAGTCGCCAACCGCGACCGCACCCTCGCCGAGCAATTCCTGAACGAGCACGCGGCCCGGATGCCGCGCACGATGCTGCGTTACGCGATCGAGAAGTTTCCTGAGACGCTGCGCGAGCGCTACCTGGCAACTCCGTTTCGATAGAACGCATATTTGCCGGTTGACGTGTCCATCATCTCGCGTGATCCGGCAGCACGCAACGTCCGCCACTTCGCGCGCGGACGCACA
>DATLBM010000219.1:0-4483 GCA_035526885.1 Thermoanaerobaculia bacterium
TCGCGCCGTGCTTGTGCGCGATGGCGCGGCAGTGCGCGTACGCCGCGTCGAGATTCATGACAGAGGTCCCAGCGGCGGCACTTTGATGGCCGTGTCGCGCGCGCGGCACCAGTGCTCGCCGGGCTTGTGCATGCAGCGTCCTGAGTGCCGCCAGGCGCGGCGGATCACCGGCGCGAGCAGCGACTTCCACCACGTGCGCGAGTGCCATCCATGCAGATAGCGGTTGAAGTCCTTCGCCCGCGCCGCCTGCCGCACGAACATGCCCAGACCGGCGTTGCCGCCCGCTTCATAGAGAAAGCGATTCACGAGCGACGTTTCCTGCTTCGGGCCGAGCTCGCGCTGCCACAGCTCGTCGAAGTCGCGCTCCTCGAGGATGCTGCGCGCCGCCAGCCAGCCGCTGGTCAGCGCGTAGCGGATGCCCAGGCCGAACAGATAGTCCTGAAACCCGGCGGCCTCGCCGACGTAGCGCGCGCCGTCCTTGGTGGCGCGGCGCTTCAGATGAAAGTTCATGTACGAGTAGCCCGTGCGCGTGGCCTCGGGAATCACGAACGGATCGATGCGCTGCGCAGCCTGCAATGAATGCTCGAAGTACTCGTCGATTTTTTTAAAGTCCGCGACGATCGCGCAGCCGAACGTGGCGATGCCTTCCAGGATGAAGAGATACGAGTAGCCGCCCGGCGCGAGGTGATGATTGAAGAAGACGTCGACGCGCTCGGGGTCATCGGTGTGCCACGTCATCTCGCGCGCCAGTCCGTCGGGCGTCGAAGGTCCGGTGGCGATGACGTCCGCCTCGGCGATGCGGCTGTTGAAGATCACGTTCACGCCCAGCGATTGCGCCTGCGCCAGCAGGCCGCGGTCGAGCGTGTGCTCCTCGGCCCCGCGGCGGATGAAGTACCCGAACGGCTCGTCGCTGCGCACGCTGCGACGGCGGTCGCGGGCGTCGTAGAACGTGGCCGAGTGCGCGGCGCGCATCCAGAAATTGCGCTCGATGCCGATGCGGTCCAGGAAGTCGAGCACCGGCTCGCGTTCCGAGGACGCCTCGATGATCTGCAGGTCGCCGATGAAGCGTGTGCCGACGTCGCTCTTCGCCTCGTGAACCTCGACGCTGCGGCCGGCGCGGGCCAGGGCGATGGCCGCGGCCAGTCCGGATGGTCCCGCACCTGCAATGCGGAGGTTTCGAGTCGAGGCCATGAAGAAAGGTATCTTATCGCGCCGTGTCTGACGTGAATTCCGAGCCCGTGGCGCCGCCGCCGCAACCTGCGAAGCGATCCGGCGGCTACGCGCTGCTGGTGGCCGCGGGCATTCTGCTGAGCCGTTTCGCCGGCCTCATTCGCAACAGCGTCTTCGCCCACTACCTCGGCGCCTCCGCCCCCGCCGACGCCTTCAACGTCGCGCTGCGCGTGCCGAACTTCCTGCAGAACCTTCTCGGGGAAGGCGTGCTCTCCGCGTCGTTCATCCCCGTGTACTCGCGGCTTCTCGCGCGCGGCGAGCAGCGCGAGGCCGATCGTGTGGCCGGCGTGTTCGTGTCTTTCCTCGCGATCGTCGTGGTCGTGATCGTGGCCGTGGGCATGCTCTTCACGCCGGTGGTCGTGCGCATCATCGCGGGCGGACTCGAGCCCGAGATCATGGCCATGGCCGTGCGCTACACGCGCATCCTCTTTCCCGGCATCGGCGTGCTGGTGCTGTACGCGTGGGCGCTGGGGATCCTGAACGCGCATCGCCAGTTCTTCATCTCCTACGTCGCGCCCGTGCTGTGGAGCGCGGCCATGATCGCCACGCTGCTCATCTGCGGCATGCGCATGCGCGGCGAGCCGCTGGCGCACGCGCTGGCGTGGGGAACGCTGGCCGGATGTTTCCTGCAGTTCGCGATCGAAGTCCCGTTCGTGCTCAAACATGCGAAGCACATGTCCTTCGGACTCGATCGCGCGAACGAAGCGGTGCGATCGATCTTCAGAAATCTCTGGCCCGTGGTTGCCGGACGCGGCGTCGTGCAGATCAGCGGCTATGTCGACACCTTCGTGGCGTCGCTGCTGCCGACCGGCGGCGTGTCGCTGATGACGTACGCGCAGGCCATCTACTTCATGCCCATCTCCGTGTTCGGCATGTCCGTGGCGGCGGCGGAGCTGCCGCAGATGTCGAGCGTGCACGGCAGCGAGGAGGAGATCCGGGTCACGCTGCGCACGCGGCTCGATCGCGGACTGCGCCAGGTGGCGTTCTTCATCGTGCCGACCGTCGTCGCGTTCCTGACCGTGGGACGCGCGATACTGGCCGCGCTTTTTCAGCGCGGCGCGTTCACGCCGATGACCACGATGCTGGTCTGGTACGCGCTGGTCGGCGCCTCGATCGGTCTGACGGCGTCCACCATGTCGCGGCTGTACTCGTCGACGTTCTACGCGCTCCACGACTCGAAGACGCCGTACCGCGTGGCCATGATGCGCGTCGTCCTCAGCGCGTCGCTGTCGTTCCTCTTCGCCATTCCGCTGCGCCCGATGTTCATCGCCGCCGTGGCCGCGGCCGGACTGCCGCTGCCGTCCGACCGCGCCCTGGTGGGAGTCATGGGCATCACCACCGCCTCGGGCGTGGCCGCGTGGCTGGAGTACCTGCTCCTCCGCCACCGCCTCGACCGCCGCCTCGGCAAAGGCGCACCGCGCGCCGGTTACATGACCAAGTTGTGGATCGCCGCCATCGCCGGCGGCGCCGCGGGCGTGCTCGTGCAGCGATTCGTGTCGCTGCCGAAGATCCTGCAGGCGCTCGTGGCGTGCGGTGCATTCGGGGTCGTCTACTTCATCGTGGCCGCGGTGTTGGGCGTGCACGAAGTGCGGTCGACGCTCTCGCGATTCCGGCGGCGATAGAATGCCGTCCGCATGATCTGCCCGGACTGCAACAGCGAGTATCGCGAGGGCTTCACGCGCTGCGTGGACTGCGACATCGATCTGATCGAGATTCCGTTGCCCGAGCCGGAGGTGAATCTCGTCAAGATCTATGAGGGCGGCAATCCCGCGGTGCTGCCGCTCATCGAGTCGCTGCTGCGCGATGCGGACATCGAGTTCCTAGCGCGCGGCCAGGCCGTTCAGGAGCTGTTCGCTTTGGGCAGCTTCGGCGCCGGCGGCGGGAGCAACACCTCGGGACCGGTGGAGCTGTGGGTGCGCGAAGACGATGCCGAAGCGGCGAAGGCGCTCATCGAGAATCCGCCGGAGCCCGACGAAGTAGGCTGAGCCGGGCCGGCTTCTTGCTACCATCCGCCCCCGTGTCAGTACCAGGGATGACCGGGGCTCGCGTCGCCGACCTCGACGTGGATCCGGCCGAGGCGTTGCTGGAGGTGAAGAACCTCCGCACGACCTTCTACACGGCCGATGGCGCCGTGGACGCGGTCGACAACGTTTCCTTCAACGTCCGTCGCGGTGAGGCCGTCGCGCTCGTGGGCGAATCCGGCTGCGGCAAGAGCGTCACCGCGATGTCCATCATGCGGCTCGTGGCTCCGCCGGGAAAGATCACCGGCGGTGCGATCCGCTTCAAGGGACGCGATCTGGCGAAAATGTCCGAGAGGGAAATGCGCGACGTCCGCGGCAACGACATCGCCATGGTCTTCCAGGAGCCGATGACTTCCCTCAACCCCGTTTTCAAGATCGGGGCGCAGGTGGCCGAAGCGATCCGCATCCATCGCAAGGTCTCGAAGAAGGAAGCGTGGAAGCAGGCCGGCGACATGCTGGAGGTGGTGTCGATCCCCGATCCGCACAAGCGCCTGCACGACTATCCGCACCAGCTCTCCGGCGGCATGCGTCAGCGCGTGATGATCGCCATCGCGCTGTCGTGCGATCCCGAGCTGCTCATCGCCGACGAGCCGACCACCGCGCTGGACGTGACCATCCAGGCGCAGATCATGGAGCAGCTCGCGTCGCTGCAGAAGAAGCTCGGCCTGGCGGTGCTGCTCATCACGCACGACCTGGGCGTGGTCGCCGAGTTCTGCGAGCGCGTGATCGTGATGTACACGGGACGCGTGGTCGAGGAGGCGCCGGTCGGCGAGCTGTTCGCGAATCCCGCGCATCCGTACACGCGCGGACTCTTGAAATCGCTGCCCAGCATCGAGAAGGCGGGGGCGCAGTCCGAGGGGCGGCTGTCGACGATCGCGGGGATGGTGCCGCCGATCTCGAACCTGCCGCGCGGATGCAAGTTCAACCCGCGCTGCCCCGACGTCATGGAGATCTGTCTCGGCAACGAGCCGGCACTGATGCCGGTCGGAAAGGGACAAAGCGCGCGCTGCTACCTGCACGGCGACGAAGCCGATCCGGAGAGGTTGGAGGGGCCGAAGCGTGCCCGATAAGCCATTCATCGCCGGCGACGACAAGGTCGCGCCGGCCATCACCGGCGGCATGCCCACGCCCGCGGATCAGACGGCGCGGCAGGTCGATCGCGATGCGCGGCCGACTCACGATCGCAGCGAACAGTCCGCGCCGCAGCAGACGCCGAAGGTTCCGCTGGGCGC
>DATLBM010000220.1:0-25646 GCA_035526885.1 Thermoanaerobaculia bacterium
TGCCGTCTACGTGAAATCGACTGATCCCCCGCACACGGTGAGTCTCGTCGTGCCCGTATTGGCGGTCAGCGGAACGCCGGCGTCGGAGCTCAAGGAGATTACGAAGGACTGCCCTTCCGAGAATCGTTGCTTCTCCCTCGACGGCACAAACTTGACGCTGAACGGAACTGCAGGCGGCAGTACGTTTCTCGACAAGACGTTTCTCGAACACGTCCCGCATTTGAGTCGGATGACGCAGTCGCCAAACGCGAACGGCTCGCAGCACGTCAGCCCGGTCATCGTAGTCGGCGCCAGTCATCACGCTGTGAGCGGATACTTGAAGTATGCCGGCGGCAAGTTGAGCGTCGACACCACATGGTGCACGGAGGTGAAGTTCGAACCTCAGCTCACAACGCCCGACAAAATGTGCGTCGCTCATCACATCATCTATAAGAGCGGCTCGCCGGACGGCGATTTCGTCGAGCTTCGCTTTCCAAATAGCAAAGTGGCCATCACGATTGCCAGTACTGCCACCGTTCGAGTCGAGAACCTGCCCACAGTTGATCCCACCAAGCCGCACTTCCATCACCACGCGGACATCTTGAACAACGTCAAGGTCGTGGCGACCATGATGCGGACTGGCGGCTCCTGTAAAGGTGTTCCGGACGGAGGTAAAGACTGTGAGCCCGGAGTTCCCGGGCCTCGCGCGTCTAGCCATCTTCATGCTGCTGCGGTCACGGCACAGGCCAAGCCATTCGGAACGGATTACGAATGCACGGGCTCCCAGTTCCCTTGACGTTGATCACTGCCGCTCCGACGCCTCCGGCGGAGCGGCATATCCCGCATACAATCCCCGTTGATCTCCTCGCGCATGTTCGACAAGTTCCCAGATAAGTTCAAAGAAGAGTGCGGTGTCTTCGGCGTCCTCGGCAGGGCTGACGCGGCGAACCTCGTCTACCTCGGGTTGTACGCGTTGCAGCACCGCGGGCAGGAGTCTGCGGGCATCGCAAGCGTGAATGCCGAGGGGCGGATCGTTTCCGAGAAGGAGATGGGGTACGTCGCCGACGTGTTCACGCAGGAGCGGCTGGCGCGACTGCCGGGCGACACCGCCATCGGGCACGTGCGGTATTCGACGGCCGGCGGGTCGATGCTGTGCAACGCGCAGCCGATCGTCGCGTGGACCAGCAAGGGCGCGATCGCGGTCGCGCACAACGGGAACCTCACCAACGGCGACGAGCTGCGTAAGCAGCTCGAAGCCGAAGGCGCGATCTTCAACTCGACGGCCGACAGCGAAGTGATCGTGCACCTCATCGCGCGGTCGAAGGCCGGCGACGTCGAAGGTGCGCTCGTCGATGCGCTGAGCCGCGTGCAGGGTGCGTATGCGATCGCGTTGCTGACGCCCGATCGCATCTTCGCCGCGCGCGATCCGTACGGATTCCGCCCGCTCGTCCTGGGCAAGCTCGAAGAGTCGTACGCGATCTCCTCCGAAACGTGCGCGTTCGATCTCATCGCGGCCGAAACCGTGCGCGAGATCGGCGCCGGCGAGATCATCGCCATCGAGCGGCAGGGAGTGCGCGTCGTGCGGCAGGCGCGGGCCGAGCGCGAGGCGCGCTGCATTTTCGAGCACGTCTACTTCGCGCGGCCCGACTCCGTCGTCTTCGGCAACAGCGTCGCCGACGTGCGCCAGCGCTTCGGTGCGCAGCTCGCGCGCGAGCATCCCGTGCCCGCCGACATCGTCGTCCCCGTTCCCGACTCCGGCGTCTTCGCCGCCCTCGGCTACGCGCTCGAAGCCGGCATCCCGTTCCAGTACGGGCTGGTGCGCAATCACTACGTCGGGCGCACGTTCATCGAGCCCAAGCAGACCATTCGCAGCTTCGGCGTGAAAGTGAAGCTGAATCCCGTGCGCGGCCTGGTGGAGGGAAAGCGCATCGTGCTCATCGACGACTCCATCGTGCGCGGCACGACGTCGAAGAAGATCGTGCGCATGCTCAAGGACTCCGGCGCGCTGGAAGTGCACATGCGCATCTCCTCGCCGCCGACGTCGTGGCCCTGCTACTACGGCATCGACACGCCCGAGCGCACGCAGCTCATCGGCTCCTCGCATTCGACCGAGGAGATCCGGGAGTTCATCGAGGCCGACTCCCTTGGCTATCTCAGCGAGGAAGGCATGCTCGAGGCGGTGCGGAAAGACGACGATCCGCGCTCGCTCTACTGCACCGCGTGCTTCACCGGGCGGCGCGTGGATGAGGAAGGGCGGGCCGAAGCCCGCCCCGAGCTGGCTACGGCCTCGTCCTGAGATCTTCGTCTTCGCGCGAAAGCGACCGCTCGCGGCGAAGCGCTTCCGCCTCGTTGACCCGCGGCACGTCGGTGACCACGTCGTTGCCGATGCGATCGTCGATCAGCTCGTCGAACAGCGCGCGGTAGTGCAGCATGGCCTGGCGGAGATCCTCCGTCGACGCATCGCCCGGCGTGCCGGTGATGACCTTGTGGCCGGTGCGGTAGTGATCGACGATGCGCGGATGCGTGACCGAAAGGTCCGCGGCGTGGCGGTCGAAGTCGCCCATCGGATAGCCGCGCGTGCGCATGATCTCGGCGATGAGCTCGTCCGCCTCGACGACGGCCGTGGTCGGACGCTCGAGGAAGTGCGTCTCCACCTTCTGCCAGTCCGCGCGGAAGCGCTCGCGATCGCGCGCCTGCAGCGGCACGATGTCGTACTTTTTCACCTGCTCGGTGCGCTCGATGAGATCCTGCTCGGCGCGCTTGCGGCTGCCGTGCGTGCTCAGCGCGTGGTCGTACTCGTTGCCGAACTGGTCTCGCAGCGCCGCGCTGCGGGAGCGCCTCGAGCCGCGCGCGATGAGCCCGCCGACGATGAGCAGCGCTACAACGCCCAGCCCTATCCAGATCCACATCGGATCGATGGCCAGATTGTCCATGGTGTGTTGTCCTCCTGAGCTCGGGGAGGGCAAAAGGTGGGCCTGATCAGTTGATCAGCATGCGCGTCATCTCCCGCGCGCACACCGGCCTCGAGAAGTAATAGCCCTGGGCCTCGTCGCACTCGCGGCTGCGGAGGAAGGCGAACTGTTCCGCGGTCTCCACGCCTTCCGCGGTCACGCGCAGGCGGAGGTTGCGGGCCATGCCGATCACCGCCGAGACGATGGCCGCGTCGCCGTCGTTCGAGGTCACGTCGGAGACGAAGGCGCGGTCGATCTTCACGCCCGTGATCGGGAAACGGCGCAGGTAATTGAGTGACGAATATCCCATCCCGAAATCGTCGATGGAAATGCCTACTCCCAATTCGCGCAGGGCGCGCATCACTTCCACCGTGACCTCGGCGTTGGCCATGGCCGTGGTCTCGGTGATCTCCAGCTCCAGGCAGGATGGGTGGAGCGACACCTCGTCCACCGCGCTGCGCACCATCTCCACGAGATCGTGCTGCTGGAACTGCCGCGCCGAGAGGTTCACCGCCATGCGCACCGGACCCGCGCCGCCCTCCTGCCACTCCTTGATCTGCTTGCACGCCTCGCGCAGCACCCACTCGCCCAGCGGCACGATCAACCGCGACTCCTCGGCAATGGGGATGAACGCCGCCGGCTCCATCACGCCGCGCTCCGGATCGTTCCAGCGGACCAGCGCTTCCACGCCGATGGTGCGGCCCGTGAGCAGATTGATCTGCGGCTGATACGCGAGCATGAGCTGCTGATCGCGCACCGCCGTGCGCAGCCGGCTTTCGACCGAGAGGCGATCGAGAGCGCGGTTCTTCATCTCGTCCGTGCACAGCTGCACGTTGTTGCGTCCCGCTTCCTTGGCCCGGTACATCGCGCTGTCCGCGTTGCGCAGCAGCGCCTCGGGATCCGCTCCGTCGTTCGGATAGATGGAAACGCCGACGCTGGCCGTGACCACGATGGGCATCCCGGCGATGGTCAGCGGGACCTGCACGGTGTCCAGGATCTTCTGCGCCACGACGATCGCGTCTTCGGCCTGGCGCAGCTCGTTGAGGATGATCGTGAACTCGTCGCCGCCCAGGCGCGCCACCGTGTCGTCGTCGCGAATGCAGGCGCGCAGGCGGCGGGCCATCTCCAGGAGCAGCTCGTCGCCGGCCGTGTGGCCGAGGGTGTCGTTGATCGTTTTGAAGTGATCGATGTCGATGAACATCACCGCCAGCGGGCGGTTCACGCGTTTCGCGCGCGTCAGTGCGAAGCGCAGGCGGTCCGTGAAGAGCTTGCGGTTCGGGAGCGCGGTGAGCACGTCGTGGTACGCGTGGAACTCGATCTGTTCCTCGGCGCGCTTACGGTCGCTGATGTCGACGACCGTGGCGTGCACGACGCCGGAGATCGCGTCGCCGACGACGACCAGGTTCTGCAGTACCCAGAGCGGCGCACCGTCGTCGCGCCGCAGCTCGATCTCGACGCTGTTCAGCATTCCCTCGGCACGCAGCAGCATCGAGATCTCCGCGGCCTCGCGCGGATTCGCGTAGAACGCCGAGAGCTCGCGGCCGATCAGCTCAGCGCGCGTCGAGCGGAGGATGCCGGCGAAGGTGGCGTTGCAGTCCACGATGACGCCTTCCATCGTCGTCACGCACACGCCGGCGGCGTTCTGCTCGAACAGCAGGCGGTAGCGGTTCTCCGACTCGCGCAGCGCGGCCTCCGCGGCGAAGCGCGAGGTGACGTCGCGGAAGCTCCAGACGCGGATGTCGGTGACGTTGTCGATCGTGCGGCCGATGGAGTAGCGCTCGAAGCGGCGCCCGTCCTTGAGCTCGAGCAGATCGAAGCTCTCCGCGCCGCGCTGCAGGCTCGTGAACGCGATGGGCTCGGTGAGCCCGGTCGCGAGATGGTCCATCACCGCGTGATCGTCGCCGCGGCTCATCATGGCGGGCGGGATGCGCCACATCTCGGTGAAGCGGTGGTTGTACGAGACGATCTTCTCCGCGTCGTCGAGCACGAGAATGCCGTCCGCGGTGGAGTCGAGCGTCGACTGCAGCAGCGTCACGGCCTGCAGCACCTCGCGCTCGGCGCGTTTGCGGTCGCGCATGTCGCGGCCGATGATCACGGCGCCCGCGGATTCTTTCTCGTGAACCACCGGCGCGATGGAGAGCGTCAGCTCGATGCGCTCGCCGCTCTTCGACGCGAACACGTACTCGTCGTTGCGCAGCGAGCGCCGCGCGAGCTTCGACGAGAGCAGGCGATCCTGCGCGAGCAGATCATCGATGTGTTTGCCGGCCATCTCGCGCTCGTCGTATCCGAGGAGTGCGGCGGCGGCGCGATTGGCGAACTCGATGCGGCCGGCGCGGTCGCACACGAACACGGCGTCGGCCATCGTGGCGATGATCTCCGGCGCCGCCAGCGACGGCGTCAGCGAGACGAGGTCGTACCTGCGCACGACGCGTGCGACCAGCACGACGAAGCCGAGGATGGGGAGGTAGCCGAAGGCGTAGACGGGGATGCCGAACTTCGGGAAGAAGTCGACGACCGCAAAGTACGCGACGCCGACGGCGCCCATCAGCATCCGGATGCGCTGCCTCTCGGCCGCCTGCGCATTTGGCCACGCGCGCAGGAACTCGACCATCGTCAGCAGCAGATATCCGAAGAAGAAGGTGAGGAAGATCGCTCCGACGATCGGGTCGTAGCGCGGATAGAACCCCCACGCGTAACGCTGCACGCGCGGGATGAGCAGGTCGGTGCTGATGGCGATGGCGCTGAAGAACGCGGCGATGCTCCACGCCGCGACGTGCGCCAGCCGGCGGCGGCGCTCCAGGCGCAGCGTCTCGATGGTGAACCAGTACAGCGACGGCGCGATGAACGGCACGCCAAAGTACGCGGCGCGCGACCACATCAGCGCAACCACCGCGTCGCGCGCGGCGTACATGAACGTGAACGTGGCCATCCACACGGCCACCACCAGAGTCATGGTGAAGAACGCCGCGCTGACGCTGGTGAAGCGACGCATCAGCACGCGCGTACCGAAAGCGAGGATCAGCACGGCCGTCACGGCGACGGGCACGGACGACGGCGAAAAGGTGTACGCGCCGGACATCTCGGGGATGAGGATCGGAAGCGAAACGGATAGTCTAATCGATATGAACATCGCCATCCGCGGCGCGGGCGTGGTTGGAGCGAGCGTGGCGTATCACCTCGCGCGCAAAGGATGCGACGTCACCGTCTACGAGCGCGCGTCCGGCTTCGGCGCGGGCAGCACCGCGAAAGCGACGGGTGGATTTCGCGCGCAGTTCGACAGCGAGATCAACGTGCGTCTCTCGCTGCTCGCGCGCGAGAAACTGTTGCGATTCGAAGAGGAGACGGGCGTCGATCCCGGCTATGACGCGCGCGGCTATCTCTTCCTCGCGTGCAGCGACGAGGAGCTGCGCGCGTTGCAGGACGCGCAGGCGGTGCAGCGCGCGTGCGGATTGTCCGAGGCGCGGATGATCGGTGCGGAGGAGGCGCGGGAGATCCATCCGAAGATCGGCGACGCGCGCGTCATCGGCGGCGCGTTCTGTCCCACCGATGGTTTCATCAAGCCGATGAACATCCTGCGCGGATACGCCTCGGCCGCGCAGAGACTGGGCGCGCGGTTCGTGTTCGATTTCGACGGCGAGCCGGACGCGGAGTTGATCGTCGACGCGCGCGGCGCGTGGTGCGGGGCGCCGGTGACGCCCGTGCGTCGCAACGTCGTGGCCACCGTGCCGACGGACATCCTCGACGCGTCGATGCCCATGACCATCTGGGCCGGCGACTGGTATCACCTGCGCGTGCGCGACGGGCGCGTGCTGCTGCTCTGGCCGGACGATCCGGTGATCGACGACGAGGAGTGGCTGTCGCGCGTATTGGAGATGACGCGCGCGCGCATGCCCTGTCTGAATGACGTCGCGCTCGGCGAGCGCTGGTCGGGCTTCTACGAGATGTCTCCCGACGGCCTCGCGCTCCTCGGCCGCATCGACGAGAAGCGCTGGGTGGCCACGGGCTCTTCGGGACACGGCGTCATGCACTCACCGGCGCTGGGACGGTTGCTGGCCGAGATGATCGTCGACGGCGCGGCGTCGATCGATGTGAGCGCGCTCGATCCCCTGCGTTTTCAGCAATAGCGCGCAACACGTCACGCCGCCCTCGGCTTTCGCGAGCTCGCTCGCGTCGACCGTGCGCACGTCGATGCCGCGCTCGCGCAGCATCCGCGCGGTCTCCGGAAACGCGGAAGGATAGACGACCACGTCGCCGACGAGCATCGCGTTCGGCTCCTCCGCCTCGAGCAGCGTCCAGCCTTCGAACGGCGCGACGTCGAGCCACTCGCGGCGGAGAAGCAGCGCGTCGCGCGACACGCGCGTGACCGCGGTCTTCAGATGCAGCGCGCCGTGCACCGTCACTCCAATGACCTCGCGGCGCGTGAGCGATCGCAACTGCGCGAGCGCGGCTTCGTTCGTGCGCGTGGAGAGTCCGACGTAAACGCGCTCGTCGAGGACGAGCACGTCGCCGCCGTCGATCGTGGCCGGCGCCTCGATGTGCACGAGCGGGCGATGGTGCCGCAGCGCTTCCGCCACGACGGCGGTCTCGCCGCGGCGAGACTCCGCGCCCGGCCGCGTGATTACGGCCAGGTCGTCGAAGACGATGGCCGTGTCTTCGATGAACACGCAGTCGGGATGGGCATCGTCGGCGGGCAGTTCGACGACCGTGCAGCCGAGCGCCTGCAGCAGGTCGACATATTGACGGTGCTGCGCGGCGGCGACGCCGTAGTCGATGCGCTGCCGCTCGACGTGCGTGACCTGCGCCTGCTGAATGGTGCGGGCCACGCCGCGGGTGATGGCGATCATCGCACCGCCTCCACGATCGCGCGCTCGATCACTCCCGCGTGATCGACGAGCCCGTGATCGCCTTCCTCGATGACGACCAGCCGCGAGCCTTCCGCCAGCTGGCCCGACGCCTCCCACTCGCGCCAGCGCTCCTCGACCATAGGGAACGGAACCGTCTCGTCGTCCCGGCCCATGATCGCGGTGACGCGCGAAGGCGGCGGCGTGTCGTCGACGTGCAGGTTGGTCATCTGTTCGAAGAAATCTCGATGGATGGGCACGTCCTCGTTGCGCGCGAAGTTGAAGACCATCACGGGATCGCCGTCCGGAAGCTTCTCGCGCCAGCGGCGGGCGACGCCGAGGGCGGGCGCGATGAGCACGAGCGGCACGGCGATGCCGCGTTTCGCGACGGCGAGAGCGACGAGCGCGCCGAGGGAGCTGCCGACGAGAGCGTGCGGCGGATTGATTCGCGCGCGTTCGAGACCGCGACCGACGACGGCGTTGAAATCGAGCCGTTCGAACGACGGGACGTTGAGATCGGGCGTATCGAGCTCGATTCCGTGCGGCGCGAGCAGCGGCCGCAGCGCCGTGATCTTCGCGCTCGCGGGCGAGGACGCGAAGCCGTGGAAGTAGAGAACCGGAATCACGGCCGCATCGTACAATCAGCCACTCCTTCAGCAATGGCGACCAGTCCGGATCAGGAAGCGACCGCGCGCATCGACTCCGATGCCGTGCGCACGCCGCGCAGCCGCGGCAACGAGGCGCAGTTCGCGCCCGGCACGATGATCGCCGGACGCTATCGCATCGCCTCCATCCTCGGCAGCGGCGGCATGGGCGAGGTCTACCGCGCGGACGACATCAAGCTCGATCAGCCGGTGGCGCTGAAGTTCCTGCCGGCGCGGCTGGCCCGCGATCCGGTTCTCCTCGCCCGTCTTCACGACGAAGTGCGCCTCGGTCGCCAGATCGCGCATCCGAACGTCTGCCGCATCTACGACATCGTCGAGTGGGAACACGCGCAGTTCGTGGCCATGGAGTACGTCGACGGCGAGGATCTCTCGCGCCTCCTGCGCCGCATCGGCCGCATCGCGCACGACAAGGCCGTCGACATCGCGCGCGGCATCGCGGCGGGACTGGCCGCGGCGCATGCGAAGGGCATCCTCCATCGCGATCTCAAGCCCGCGAACATCATGGTCGACTCGCGCGGCGACGCGCGGATCATGGACTTCGGCCTGGCGCTCGCGGCGGGCGACGACGACGGCACGCTCTCGGGCACGCCCGCGTACATGGCGCCGGAGCAGCTCGAAGGCCAGCCCGCCAGCGTGCAGAGCGATCTGTACGCCCTCGGCCTGGTGATGTACGAGCTCTTCACCGGCAAGCGCGCGGTGAGCGCGCGCACGATGGCGGAGCGTCTGCGCGACATCGGCAGCGAGATCACGACGCCGTCGAGCGTGATCCGCGACATCGATCCCGCCGTTGAGCGAATCATCCTGCGTTGTTTGTCGAACGAGCCCGCGCAACGGCCGTCATCGGCGCGCGAGGTGATCGGCGCGCTGCCCGGCGGCGATCCGCTGGCCGCGGCGCTGGCAGCGGGGGAAACGCCGTCGCCGCGCATCGTGGCCGCGGCGGGAATGGCAGGCACGCTGAAGCCGTGGCAGGCGTGGTCGCTCCTCGGCATCTTCGCGGCGGCAGTCCTGACGCTGTTCGTGTTCACGGTGAGATCGGGCTACTGGCGACGCAGCGGGCTTTCGCGTCCGCCGGACGTGCAGGCCGACCGCGCCGCGGAGATGCTGCGCCGCTTCGGCGTGCAGCCGCGCGCGTTCACGACGTACGGCTACGACGAGAACCCTTTGCAGGGCGCGTGGCTGATCCTGCACGCGGACCGGTACGCGAGTCCGGGGCGCGGCTTCTCCGTTCTGCGCTTCTGGTTGCGCGAGGACGACGAGCCGCTGTTCGACGGCCGCCTGCTCGCGAACCCGTTGCCGTCGCTGGACGATCCGCCGCAGCGCGCCGACGGCGGGACGGCCATCGAGATCGATCCGCGCGGCCGGCTGCTGCGACTGCGCGTGACGCAAGCGGCGCCTCCGCCGCCGCGGCAGGGCTCATGGGACGAGTTGTTGCGCGCGGCGGGATTGGATGCCCGCGCGTTGACGCCGGTCGCGCCCGACTTCGTCCCGCTGGCATTCGCGGACGCGCGCGCGTCGTGGCGCGGGGCGTATCCCGAGGATGGGACGCCGATCCGCGTCGACGCGGCGTCGCACCGCGGCGTGCCGGTCTACTTCCGCGTGCGCGGTCCGTGGGACGAGAAAGACGTGCGCTCGCAGATTCCGTTCGGCGGCCGCGGCTTCCCCCTGATCCTGCTCACGATCGTTGTGATGGGCGTGTTGATCGGCCTGGCCGTGGCGTGGCGCAACATCCGCGCGCGGCGCGGCGACCGCAACGGCGCATGGCGCGTCGCGGCGACGTTCTTCGTCGCGTCGGTCATCATCAATCTCATTTTTGCCGCGCACCAGCTGCACATCCTCCACGAGCTCCGTATCATGGCGCACGCGGTGTCCTCAGCGCTCCTCGCCGCGGCCGCGTTCTGGGTGGTCTACATGGGACTGGAGCCGTTCGTGCGGAGGCGCTGGCCGCAGGGACTGATCTCCTGGACGCGCCTCCTGTCCGGGCGGTGGCGCGATCCGATGGTGGGCCGCGACGTGCTGGCCGGCGTGGCCTCCGGTGCGCTCCATGTGTTGACGGCGCTGAGCTCGTTCAATGTGCGCGCGCTCGTGTACGGAACGCCGCTCCTCCCCAGCGGACCGGGCGACGTGCGCATGTTCCTCTCGCCGCTGGGCGCACTGGCGGTGATCGCGCGCTCCATCAACAACGGCATGGCGCACGGACTGTCGGTCGCCCTGCTGGTGATGCTGGTCATGGTGGTGGTGCGGCACCGCGCCGCGATGGCCGTGACGGTCTACATCATCTTCTTCGGGATGTACCTGTTCGCCTCCAGGGATCCGGTGATGCTGGCCATCTTCGCCGTGATCTCCGCGCTGCAGGCGTTCACCATCGTGCGATTCGGCCTGCTGGGGATGATCACGGCGATGGCGACGTTCTCGTGCGTGGCCGCCTCGCTGATGCCGGACGCGTGGGCCTGGTACACGCTGCGAGGAATGGTGCCGCTGCTGGCGCTGATCGCCGTCGCGTTGATGGCCTTCCGCATCTCCCTCGGCGATCAGCGCGCGTTCGCGGTCTCGCTCGACGAGTAGAGGACGCGATACGCGCCGCGCGCGCCGGGCGGCGCGGGCTCGAAGGATTCGAATGCGAATCCGTGCGCCGCGTCGCGCACGGCCTGCGTCACCAGGATGTCGTAGCCCTGCGCGTAGGTCTCGCCGAGGACGCAGGCGGAGTTGACCTCGTTGCCGTAGACGTCCGCGTCCGCGACGCGCAGCACGCGGCCGAATCCGAGGCCGATGCCGAGAAGCACGGAATCGCGGCCTTCGGCGTTGTAGCGCCGGACGGCGCGCTGCATCTCGACGGACGCCGCCAGGCCTTCATCCGCGGTGAGAAAGAGGACCAGGAAGCTGTCGCCCTCCATCTTCAACAGACGTCCGGCGTGCTGTTCGACGATGGGAATGAGGATGCGCGACGACTCGTGAATGGTCTGCAGGAACGGAATGATCCCGTGCTCCGCGACGCCGCGCGAGAATCCGGAGAGGTCGGTGGCCATGATGCACCACTCCTCCCCGAAGGACTGCCAGATCTCGTCATCGATGGAAGTGCGGTCCGCGGCGCGAACGCGTTCTTCGAGGAGCGCGGTGAGACGGGGATCGAACACGGAGGGCGATTGTAGCGGTGGTACAGATTTCCTGTACACTCGGGCCATGGCCATCGAGGCGAGCTACACCGAGGCACGGGCCAATCTGAAGGCCCTCCTCGACGAGGTGACGGAGAACCGCGAGCAGGTCATCATCCGCCGCCGCGAGGGCGGGGACGTGGCCATGATCGCCGCCGACGAATTGCGCGGCTTGATCGAGACGGCGCACCTTCTGCGCTCTCCGGAAAACGCGCACCGTCTCATGCGCGCGTTGCGCCGGGCGCAGAAAGGCGGGGGCCGCGCCGAACCGCTCGAGAAGCTCCGTGCCGGCCTCGGACTCGACGACGAAGAATGAGCGCGCGCGAGCGGCTGGCGGTCTTCCATCCCGAGTTTCGCGAGGATCTCCGCTGGTGGGTCGAGAACGACCGGCGCGTCGCCTTGCGGGCGCTGCAGATCGTCGAAGCCGTCCTCCGCGATCCCTTCGCGGGAATCGGGAAGCCCGAGCCGCTCAAATACCTCGCCGCGGGAACCTGGTCCCGGCGGCTCACGCAGGAGCACCGCATCGTCTATCTCGTGAGAGGCGAGCGCGTGGACTTTCTTCAGGCGCGCTATCACTACTGAAGGGCGGCACGAGCGGTCGTGCCTGCGGCGCGAGCGGCTCGTCCCTGAATCGCAACCCGTCGTTCACCGCGCTCTCACTGCTCCGCGCCTATGATCCGCGGCAAACATAGGAGGAGCACATGCGTCGTTCTCTCATCGCGGGTCTCGCGATTCTGTTCCCGGTCGTTCTCGCCGCGCAGGGCATCACCCTGCCTCCCAGCGGCGACAACCAGAAATCCACGGTCACGCAGCACATCGGTCCCGTCGTCGTCAGCATCGATTACTCCAGTCCCGACGTGCACGCGCCCAACGGCGACGACCGGCGCGGCAAGATCTGGGGCACCGACGTCGCGCATTACGGCTTCATCGACGAGGCGTTCGGCACGTGCACGGAGTGCCCATGGCGCGCCGGCGCGAACGAGAACACGGTCTTCACCGTCTCGCACGACGTGAAGATCGAAGGGCAGACGCTGCCCGCCGGCAGCTACGGCCTGGCCCTGGCCGTGGGCAGGGAAGGCGAGCCGTGGACGCTCATCTTCAACAAGAACCACACCTCGTGGGGCTCGTACTTTTACGATCCGAAGGACGACGCGCTGCGCGTGAGCGTCAAGCCGGCCAAGAGTGAGTATCACGAGTGGCTGACCTACGAGTTCACCGACCGCAAGCCCGATCAGGCCACCGCCGCGCTGAAGTGGGAAGACATCCAGGTCCCGTGGACGATCAAGGTCGACGACATCGCCGGCGTCTACATCTCCGAGATGCGCAAGGAACTGAACAGCGCACCGGGCTTCGACTGGCAGAACTGGGTGGCCGCCGCGCAGTACTCGCTGCAGAACAAGCGCCCCAACGACGCGCTCGAATTCGCCGACGCCGCGGTGCATCGCGTGTTCGTGGCCACCGAAAACTTCCAGACCCTGAACACGCTGGCCATGGCCCAGGAAGCCTCGGGCAAGACGGCCGAGGCGCAGGCCACGCGCGAGAAGGCCATCAACCATCGCACCGCCGGTCCCGTCGAGATTCACCAGTACGCGCGCCAGCTCCTCAACCAGGGCAAGAAGGAAGAGGCTCTGCGCGTGTGGGAGCTGAATGCGAAGCGCTATCCGAACGAGTGGCCGGTCAACGTCGGCCTCGCGCGCGGCTACTCGGCCAACGGCCGCTACAAGGATGCGCTGAAGTACGCGAAGCTCGCCGCCGCGCAGGCGCCGGACGAGGGCAACAGGAAGTCGCTCGAAGCGGGCATCAAGAAGCTGGAAGCGGGCAAAGATATGAATCAATGAGGTGAGGCACGCAGCCTCATCATCGCGATGATGCCGAGGAGTGGGCCGGGCGCGAGAAACGCGAAGGCCCACTCCCATCCCACGCGCGCCACGAGCAGCGGCATCATGCGGATCGACACGGTCGTAATCAGAAAGCCGATGCACGTCTGCAGCGTGAGCGCGGTGCCGATGTAGCGCGGGTCGGCGAACTCGGTGACGCACGCCGAGAACTGCGCGGAGTCGGCCACCACCGTCGCGCCCCAGATCACGGCAACGGTCAGCAGCGCGACGGGCGCCTTCCCGTACAGAAAGCCGATGGCGATGCAGCACGTGCCGCTCGCAGCCATCGCTGCCGAGGCCACGATGGGACGGCCGATGCGATCGGCGACGAGGCCTGCGATGACGCATCCGATCGCGCCCGCGCCGATGACCATGAACGAGGCCGCCTCCGCGAATCGCGGCGAGTCGCCGCTGGCCTGCACGCTGGCGCGGATCATCACCGGCGCCCACGCCCACATCGCGTACAGCTCCCACATGTGTCCGAAGTAGCCGAAGTTCGCCAGCCGCACGCCGCGGTTCGCGAACACGCGCGCGATCTGCGACGGATCGAATTTCTGCGTCGGCAGCGCGTACGGTCCCTCGCCGACGAACTGCATCACGATGAGCGACGCCAGCACCGCGCCGATCGAGGCGATGCCGGCGTTCACGCGCCAGTGCCCGGAGCCGAATGCGTTGACGAGGTACGGCGACGCCTTCCCGAGCGTCAGCGCGCCGATCAACACGCCCAGGGCGAATCCGCGGCCGGTCTTGAACCACGTGGCGATGATCTTCATCCCCGGCGGATACACGCCCGCGAGCAGCGCGCCGGTGAGCACGCGCAGCGCGATGGCGACGCCGACGCTCCCGACTTTCCACGCCAGCAGCGCGTTGACGATCGCGCCGAGGAGCGCGCAGAACGCGAAGAGCGTGCGCGGGCGGAGCACGTCGGGGAGATTGAGGAGCGCGCTGAGAAGCGTGCCGGCCACGAAGCCGAGCTGCACGCCGAGGGTCAGCCAGGAAGTGGTCGACTCGCTGAGATGCCACTCCGCGGCGATCTGCGGCGCCACCGCCGAGACGCCGAACCAGAGGCCCATGGCCAGCAGGAGCGCGGTGGCGACGAGGGTCAGGGCGGTGTAGCGGTGCACGCGAGCGCCATCATAGAGACTGCGTGCGCGGCGGCCGGTCTATACTTTACGCGGGTTCATTCCTTCCGCACAAAATGGCTGAGCGCGATCCGACTACGCAGACGTTCTCGTCGAACGGCGTCGCTGATGCGGCGCCGCTGCGTCTCTTCGCGGCCGGGACGCAGCTCGCCAATCGCTACGAGATCCGCAGCGTCATCGACTGGGGAGGTTCCGCGGTCGTCTATGTCGCGTACGACCGCGAGCTGCGTCGCGAGATCGCGCTCAAGGTGTTGCGTCCCGATCGCATGTCCGAGGCTGCTCTGACGCGCTTCCGCCGCGAGGTGGCGGTGGCACGCGATGCGTCCAGTCCCCGGCTCGTCCGCGTGTACGACATCGAAACCTCGGACGGCGCGATCTATCTGACCATGGAGCTGGTCGCGGGAGGCTCGTTGCGCAAACGCCTCGCCGAGTCCTCGCTGTCGATCGAGGAAGTCATCCGCATCGCGTGCGGGATCGCCGAGGGACTGCGAGCGCTCCACGCGCTGGACATCGTGCATCGCGACATCAAGCCCGGGAACGTATTGCTCGACGCGAACGGCGACGTGAAGCTCGCGGACTTCGGCCTCGCGCGCCACCTCGAATCCGAAAGCGCGCACGCGACCACGACCGGCGCGATCGTCGGCACGCTGGCCTACCTGTCACCCGAGCAGGCACTCGGCCGGCCCATTGATCGTCGCGCCGATCTCTACGCTCTCGGCGTGGTGCTGTTCGAGATGCTCACCGGCACGGTTCCATTCGAGGGGGAATCGCCCCTCGGCACGCTGCTGGCGCGCATGAAGGCCTCGGCCGACGATGTGCGCCGTGTGCGGCGTGATTGTCCGCGGTGGCTGGCGACCGTGATCGCGCGCCTGCTCGAGCGCGAGCCGGCCAATCGCTACGCATCGGCGGAGGCCGTGCTGCACGACCTGCGACGCCGGACCAGCGCGGTCGCGCCGCGACGCATCCTGCGCGGCGCCGCGCTGGCGATCGCGTTGTCCCTGATCATCGCCGCCGCGATGCTCGGCTGGCGCGCGTGGACGTTTCGGAACGCGTTTTCGCACATGATCGTCACCAGCGAGCACGAGCTCTCCGCCGTGAGCCGTTCGGGCCGCATTTTGTGGCGGCTGCGCAACATCGACGAGGAAATTGCGATGCACTACGCGCTGCTCGAGCACGGACACGACGGCAATCGCGAGGTGGCCGTCGTGTTGCTCGCGCCGGGCGACGTCGCGATGAAGTCGACGCACACGATTTCGTTCCTCGACGTTGCGACGGGACGCGCGACACGCCGCGCCATCATGCCTTCGGCGGCGGACCAATTCGGTTACCTGCCGGCGCGGTACATGCCGAAGTCCATGCAGGCCATCGATCTCGACGACGACGGCGCGGAGGAAGTAGTCACGACGTTCGTGCAACTCCCCGAGTGGCCGTCGTACACGGTCGTGTACGAGCCTCACCTCGGAAGGGCGCGCCTGGCGTTCCTGGCCACCGGCCATCATCACGTCGCCGGAGCGAGCGACGTCGACGGCGACGGGCACAAGGACCTGCTCTTCCAGGGCATTCACAACGGGTGGGGTTGGTACAACGCCGCGGCGGCCGTGAAACTCGTGCCGGCGGTGAACGCGATCGACGGCGAATGGGAACCGGCGTCGACCCCCGATCTCGAGCCATCGAGCCGCACGCTGCTCTGGTACACGTACCTGCCGCGCGGCCGGCAGCCGCAGGGCATCCGGATCGTGCACGAAGGCGACCGCCTGCGCGTGCAATCTCCCGGCGGCCGTGATGTGGAGCTTACGGCGCGCGAGGGAGTGGATCCGCGTCTGCCCGATCCTGCTGGGCGCGCCGCGGCGCGCGATCGCGCGTACGCGGCGATGCGCCGTGCCGCCGCGCTGCTGGCGGTCGCGTCGTACGACGGCGCGCTCGCCGCGAACGACACCGCGTTGCACGAAGCGCAAGCCGCGCGCATGCCTTTGCTGGCGGAAGCCGTGGAGATTCGCCGCGGACGCATCCTCGTCGCGGCGGGACGAAGCGAGGACGCGGATGCGCACTACGAGCGCCTCTCGCGCGGCGACGCCGTTCGGTCCGACGTCGCGCTCGACGCCGCCGAGCGTTTTCATCTGCGCGGCGATCTCGATCGCGCACTTCGCTGGTACGAGCGCGCCCTCGGATACGCGCCTGCGGGCGGCATCGGCCGCTCGCCGCACGAGATCATCAAAGGCCTCACGCTGGCCGCCGTCGAAGCGAAGCGTTTCGCGGAAGGAGAGGCCGCCGCGACGCGCTTTCTCGACGCGCAGTCGCAGGACTCGCACAGCGTCAACACCTACTATCGCGAGTACGTCCGCTGGCGCTCCGGCCAGATGCCCGAGGCCTACGCAGAGCCGTCGTTCATGGCCATCGATCTCACGCGATACTGGGCGCTGGAGTTCGCGTGGGCGCGCGGCGCCACTGCGCAGTCGATGCTCCCGCGCTTTCCGCAGGAGCTCGAAGCCCGTTCGCCGGCGCGGGGCGCGCTCCTGTCGCTGCACGCGGAGGTGCTCGAGCGCGCCGGCCGCCACGAAGAGGCGCGCCGCATGATCGCCACGGCCCTGCGCTTCAGCGACATCGATTCCGGACGCGAAGTGATCGCCCGGGGCCATCGCGATCTCGTGCGCGAGCGGTACTCGCGCATCGCGAAGGACTGACATGCTGCGACTGACCATCACCGCCGACGACCGCGTGCGCCACGTTCCGCTGAACCGCGACGGCGCGATGCACGTGGGCTCGGCGGCGGACAACGAGATCGTCATCGCCGCCACGGGCGTGTCGCGCCATCACGCTCGCATCGAGCACACCTCGCGAAGCGTCGTCATCGTGGACACGAACTCGAAGAACGGCATCGTGCTCGGCAACCGCCGCGTGAAGGACGCGAGGCTCGTTCCGGGCGACCTGGTGCGGCTCGGTGCCGCGTCACTACTCCTCGAAGAAGTCTCCACCGCCGATGCCGACGTAGCGATCGCGTTCGGCGGCGAGAGCTCGTCCGGGGCGTATTTCACGGAAGGCGAGACGGACACCGCGACGGCGGGAAACCGCGGTCCCGCGGCCGCTTTGCAGTGGGCGCGGCATGTCGAACAGCGTTCCGCCCTCGAGCTTGCGCGCGATCTGTCGTCGCTGCTCGAAGACGCGCGAGCCATCGTACGCGCAGAGGCGCTGCTGCTCGTCGACACGCACGGCGCGGAGCTGGGAATCGTCGCCGCCGCCGGACCGCTTCCGGGCGATGCCGAGACCGCGGATCTGATGAAGGGCCTGTCGTCGATGTGGCTCCGCGCGGGGAACGTGGCGGCCCGTCTCGCGCCAGCCGCGCGCAGTGCCTGGAAGCGCGAGTTTCTGGAGTTCGTCGACGCGAAGCTCCGCGGGCCGTCGCAGGACCGTGTGCCGTCGCGCGCCGCCGTGCCGGCATCGTTGCCGCCGCAGATGGTGGCCGGCACGTCCGCGGCGATGCGCGCGCTGCTCGCCGACGTTGCCCGCGTCGCACGCGCATCCATCGACGTGTTGATTCTCGGAGAAACGGGCACGGGCAAAGAGCTGGTGGCCCGCGCGATTCACCTTTCCAGTACCCGCGCCCGCGCGCCGTTCATCGCGGTCAACTGCGCGGCCGTGTCGAAGGAACTGCTCGAGGCGGAGCTGTTCGGCATCGGCCGCGGGATCGCCACCGGTGTGGATGCACGGCCGGGACTCTTCGCCGCCGCGAACGGCGGCACGATCTTTCTCGATGAGATCGGCGAGATGCCGGAGTCGTTGCAGGCCAAGCTGTTGCGCGTGCTGCAGGAGCGCGAGGTGCTGCCGGTCGGCGCGACGCGGCCGCGTGCGGTGGATGTGCGCGTGATCTCATCGACCAATCGCGAGCTGAAGCTCATGGTCGACGCCGGAGCGTTTCGTCCGGACCTCTACTATCGCCTTCGCGGCATCGAGGTGCGTGTCCCTTCGCTGCGCGCGCGCCCCGAGGACGTCGCGCCGCTGGTGCACTTCTTCGCGACCAATGCCGCGGCCGCGGCGCACAAACGCATCCGCGGCGTGAGCCGTAAAGCGCTGGCCAGCCTCGTCGCCTGTGACTGGCCGGGCAACGTGCGCGAACTGCGCAGCACGGTCGAAGCCGCGGTGGTGCGGTGTCCCGACGGCGGCACGATCCAGGAGTCCCATCTCTCGCTTGCGCCGGCGGGCACGGCATCGCCGGCCGCGCCGGCCATGCTGCTCACACAGCGCATCGAGGATACCGAGCGCGCGGCCATCGTGAACGCGCTGCGCGAATGCAGCGGCAACAAATCGCGCGCCGCGCGCCTCCTCGGCATCACCCGCGCGGGCCTCTATCTGAAGATCAAGCGTCACGGCATCGAATGACCGGTGCGGACCGCGCTCGTATGCACGTGTCCACATTCTTGACAGGCGAGTGCCAACGCGCGTTGACAGTCGCGGCGCGCTGCTCTCGCGAGCGGCCGGGGCACACCCGTTGCGGATGGGGTTGCCCATGCGTAAAGCCATTCTGTTCGCAGCGGTCGTGTTGTTCGGGCTCTCCGCGCACGCGCAATTCTGGGACAAGCTCACCAATCCGCGCGTCACGGTCACGCTGAAGCATCCGCCTTATCTCGGCCTCACCGTCAAACGCATCGCCTTCGCGCCGATCGCGAACGCCGGCGATTGCGCGGATCAGTTTCTCGATGCCGTGAGCACGGACTTCGTCGGCAGCGGCGCGGACGTCGTCGATCGCCAGAACCTCGAGGCCATGCTCGCCGAGCATCGCTTCAACCTGACCGAGTTCACGGACGCAAATCAGAAGGCACAGCTCGGAAAGATGCTCGGCCCCGCGGCGCTCGTGTTCGTGAAGGTGCTGCGTTGTACGCCGGAGAAGAAACAGCTCACAAAAGACTGGTCGGACAAAAACGGCGCCCATCGCAACTACATCTCGCGCACGACGGTGTACTTCAAAGCCTCGATCCGCGCGGTCGATCTCACCACCGGCACGGTGCTCAACTCCACGCCCATCGACTACACGGAGACGCGCGAGAACACGAGCGTCGACGCGTGCTGTGCGGAGTATTCATCGGAATTCGAGGTGCAGGACGTCGCGCTGCGCAAGAGCGTCGTCGACGCGCATCGCATGTTCTTCCCGTGGACCGAAAACCGGGAGCTCTATTTCTTCGACGACGAGCCCTGCGGCCTCAAGACGGCGTTCCGTCTGCTCAAGGGCGGCGATCAGGACGGCACGCTGCAACAATCGGAGACGAACCTCGAGACCTGCAGGACCACGACCCAGAAGATGAAGCCGAAGGTGATGTGGCACGCGCACTACAACGCGGGCATGGCGCACTTCATCGCCGGCAACTACGACAAGGCCCTGCAGCACTTCACCGACGCGGCAGGCGCCGGCGGGGGCGACATCGTCGCGCAGAGCATGAGCGAGTGCCGGCGCGCCAAACAGCTTGCCGAAGAAATGCGCCGCGTCGAGGAGCGCCCGCCGCTGGACGTTGCCGCAGCCGCTCCCGCGTCGCCGCCGCCATCCCGTTCCGCATCCAGGAAGCCCGAAGGCCTGCGCGCCGGAGACGACATGGAATCGAAGCTCAGGAAGCTGAAGACCATGCTCGACAAAGGCCTGATCACCAAGGCCGACTACGACAAGAAGAAGACCGAGATTCTCAACAGCTTCTGAGAGGAGGACCGATCATGTTCTGCGAGCTTTGTGGGAACACCGTTACCGCCGGCGCGTCCACTTGCGCCACATGTGCATCCGCTGCTGCCACCTCGGCCCCCGCGGTGCAAGAGCTGAGCGTACGCGCGTCGGTCGCGTCGCGGGATGCGCTGCAGGTCCTCAAACGCGCGCTGACCGATCCGGTCGGCAACATCGGCGCCTTCGGAGACGTGCTCGGCGAACGCCGCGTGCTCGATGCAGGCATCGCGCTGGTCATCGCGTTCGACCTGGCGATGGTCGTGGCCGTCCAGATCGGTGCGCGCAAGACGCTGGGCTTCCTCGCGCCGCTGGTCTTCGGCGAGTCCGCCTTCGTGGCCTTGATCAAGTCGATGCTGTTCGCCGCGGTGCCGGCGCTCGTCCTGATGGCCGTCCTGCTGTCCGTGCAGAAAATCTTCGGCGGAAGGGCCGAAATCGCGCGAGCCTTGTTCGCGGCCGGAGTGACGCTCATCCCGATCGCGCTCGTGTCGCTGCTGGCGGCGATCCTCGGCGCCGCCAACTTCGAGATCATCGCCATCCTCGGCGTGGCTCTGATCTCCTACACGGCGCTCATCCTCTTCGCCGCACTGCGCGACGTCCTCGGCGTTGGCAGCGGCAAGGCCGCGGCCCTGTTGACCGTCGTCTTCCTCGTCACCGGCTGGCTTTCGAAAGTCGTCGTCGCTGCGCTGCTCTGAAGGAACGGACATGAAAAAACTCCTGGCCCTCCTCCTCCTCGTTGCGTGCTCGAAAACCGCCGCGCCCGGCGCCGGCAGCGCTCTCACGCGCGCGATGAAGCCCTACGAAGGCGAGTGGCGCAAGATCAACGGCACGGACCACTTGAAGATCCGCGCCGACGGCGGCGGCTACGTCATCGAGTTTGAGGGGAAGAAATACGCCGGTGCCGTCGAGAACGGCCTCCTGCGCGTCTATCACCCGATGTCGACGCTGGCCGCGCTGGTCACTTCCGAGGATCACCTGCTGATCGCGGGGGAGGAGTATCGCCGCACGGATGAACGCGCGGAAGCGGCGAAAGAGACCATGGCCAGCATGCGCTCGCTGGCGACTGCGTTGGAGGCGCGCGCCACCGACTTCAACGCGTACGGCGACTCGAACGACATGGTCGACGTGCCGATCGACCGTGTCGCGTCCGTGCTCCAGCCCACGTACTCGCGAAACGTACCGACGACCGACGCGTGGGGGACGATGTTCTCCGTGCGGTGGTCATCCGGCGGCTACGAGATCCGCTCGACGGGGGCGAACCGCGCGGCGGAGGACGCGCCCGCACACGGTACGACCTCGAGCTTCGACTGCGACATCATCTTCGCGAATGGAAGCTTCACCGCGTGGCCGGAAGGTACGGACTGACGCCCCATCCCGACAGCCGCACACGCACAATGCCGTTTGTGCTGATCTGCATAGGGGCGGCATTATGCAACTTACTCGGCCGGACGCAAGGTTCAATATTGAACGGCGAAGGCGGGTAGGGAAACGCGCGGCGCACGCCTCTCCTCTGCACAGGAGAGAAACGCATGGACATCAATCAGATGCTGGAGAACGACCCGAAGCTGCGCGAGGAGATCGAGCGCCGCTACGGAGCGAAGATGACCGCTACGGCGGAAGCCGCGCCGGCCGCGGGCGGCGCGGCCATGGAAGCGATGGAGTCGCTGGGCATCGGCGGCGAAGACGTGCCCACGGGGATGGAAGCGATCATCCTCAGCGTCGGGCGCCCCGTGCTCTTCGTGCGCAAGAACACCTTCGAGATCCCCATCAGCGACGTCTGGACCGAGCGGCTGCGCGACGCGCAGAAGCACATCGAGAAGATCATCCCCGCCGTCGGCCGCATCGAGGTGCGCAATCATGATGAGCTGGACTGGGTGGGCACCGGCTGGCTCGTGCGCGAGGACGTCGTGGTCACGAACCGCCACGTGGCGCTCGAGTTCGGGCAGCGCGCCAACGGCGGATTCGCGTTCAAGAAGAATCTGTCCGGCCGCGTCATCAAGCCTTCGATCGACTTCCGCGAGGAGTACCTGGAGCCGGAAGAGGATGAGTTCCAGGTCAAGGAAGTGCTGTTCATCCACGAGGATCCCGGCCCCGACCTGGCCTTCCTGCGCCTGGGGATGAAAGCGGAGCGCGCGCCCATCGAGCTCTCCGACACCGTCGAGAAAGACAGCGACGTCGCGGTCATCGGCTATCCCGCGCGCGACGGCCGCCGCAATCCCGGCCCGGACATGGCCCGCATCTTCGGCGACGTGTACGACGTCAAGCGCCTCGCACCCGGCTCGCTGACGAAGATCGACGACAACTACTGCTATCACGACTCCACGACCCTGGGCGGCAACTCCGGCTCCGCCGTCATCGATCTCAAGACCGGCAAGGCCCTCGGTCTCCACTTCAGCGGCAGCTTCAAGAAGACCAACTACGCGGTGCCCGCGCCGGTGGTGAAGAAGCTCCTCAGCCAGATTCCGTGAAGTAGACTCGCGCGGCGATGAACGACGATCACCGCCGCGCGTTTCCCTCCGATTTTCTGTTCGGCGCGTCGACGTCCGCGTATCAGATCGAGGGCTCGCCGCTGGCCGACGGCGCGGGACCGAGCATCTGGCATCGCTTCAGTCACACGCCGGGCCACACGAACAACGATGAGACGGGCGACGTCGCGTGCGATCACTATCGCCGCTGGCAGGACGACGTCGCGATCATGCGCGACCTCGGGCTGCAGTCCTATCGCTTCAGCATCTCGTGGAGCCGCATCCTTCCCGACGGCACGGGCGCGGTCAACGAGCGCGGACTCGATTTCTATCGCCGTCTGGTCGACGCGCTGCTCGAGGCGAACATCCAGCCCAACGTCACGCTCTATCACTGGGACCTGCCCGCGGCGCTCGACGATCGCGGCGGCTGGCTGAACCGCGACGTGAGCTGGTGGTTCGCGGATTACGCGCAGGTCGTGTTCCACGCGCTCGACGACCGCGTGGCCATGTGGGCCACGCTCAACGAGCCGTGGGTGACCAGCGACGGCGGCTACCTGCACGGCGTGCTCGCGCCCGGACATCGCAATCACTTCGAGGCGCCCATCGCCGCGCACAACCAGTTGCGCGCGCACGCCGCGGCCGTGCAGGCCTATCGCGCGTTCGGCACGAAGCCCATCGGCATCGTGGTCAATCTCGAGCCGAAGACCGCGGCCAGTGATTCCGAAGAAGACGCGGCGGCGGTGAAGCGCGCGGATGCGTACATGAACCGCCAGTACCTCGACCCGCTGTTCTTCGGACACTATCCGCCGGAGATGCTGGAGATGTTCGGCGAGGCCTGGCCGAATTTCTGGGACGCCTCCGATCTCCGCATCCCCATCGACTTCCTCGGCATCAACTACTACAAGCGCGGCATCACCAGGTTCGATCCGTCGACGCCCATCGAGCGCGCCACGCGCGTCGACAATCCGCAGGGCACGGTGACGACGCTGAACTGGGAAGTGTGGCCGCAGGGACTGACGGACATCCTCACCTGGGTCACCGAGCGCTACGGACGCATGCCGCTGTACGTGATGGAGAACGGCGCGGCCTTCTACGATCCGCCGGTCGCGCAGCACGGCCGTATCGAGGATCCGCTGCGCGTCGATTACCTCCGCGATCATCTCAACGCCGCGCTCGACGCCATGCAGTCAAACGGCGACCGCGGCGTCGATCTGCGCGGCTACTTCGTCTGGTCGCTGCTCGACAACTACGAGTGGAGCGCGGGATTCGCGAAGCGCTTCGGCATCGTGCACGTCGACTACGCCACGCAGCAGCGCACGATCAAGGACAGCGGCAAGTGGTATGCGGACGTCATTCGACGTCGATCAGTCGAGCGCCATCCTCCCGCACGCTGATGCGCACCTCGACGTGCGCGTCCTCGAACTCCTCGAACTCGCGCTTCGGCCACTCCAGGAGCTTCACGCCGGGGCCGGAGAGCAACTCCGGGATGCCGATCTCCAGCCACTCTCTTCTGCTTTCGGACAGACGGTAGCCGTCGATGTGAATGATCGGCGCCGCGTTCCTGCGCGGGTACTCGTGCACGATGGCGAACGACGGCGACGCGACGTCGAGTGGATTCGCGCCCAGCTCCGATGCGATGGCGCGCGCGAGAAAAGTCTTGCCGGCGCCGAGGTCGCCGATGAGGTGGACGGTGGCGTTGGGGTCGAGCGTGTGCGCGATCTCGCGGCCCGCGCGCTCGGTGTCGGCTTCGGTGAGACAGACGTATTGCGTCATGCGCGCACTCGCTGAATGGCTTTCGGGACGCGGTCCGCGACTTCCGTCGCCATGAGCCCCGTGTCGCCGAGCTCCTCGGCCAGGATGTCGCCCGCCAACCCGTGCAGATACACGCCCGCGCACGCGGCGTCGAGCGGATCCGCGTCGCGCGCCAGCAGCGCGGCGATGATGCCCGACAGCACGTCGCCCATCCCGCCGGTGGCCATGCCCGGATTGCCGGTGGGATTGACGAAGACGTGGCCGTCCGGCTCGGCGACGAGCGTCTGATGTCCTTTCAGCACGACCACGCAGTTCGTCACGCGCGCGGCTTCACGCGCGGCGCCGATCCGATCGGCGTTGATCGCTTTCGTGTCGGTGTTCATGAGCCGCGCGAGCTCGCCGGGATGCGGCGTGATGATCCGAGGGAGTCCGCGCGTGTTGATCTCGTTTGCACGCGATGCGAATGCGTTCAGTGCCGAGGCGTCGATGATCATGGGCAGGTCGATGCCGTCGATGAGCGTGCGCGTATTGCGATACGCATCTTCGTCGTCCGCGAGGCCGGGACCGATCAGCACCGCGCTCTTGTTCTTCAGAAACTCTTCCGGATCGCTGCCGCTGTACGTCATCGACTCGATCGAGCCGGCGTGCACCAGCCTGGCCGTCTCCGCGTCCGTCATCACGCTCACCAGTCCCGCGCCGGTGCGGATCGCGCCGCGCGCGCACATCACCGCCGCGCCGCTGCGCCCCGCGCTTCCCGCGATCACGGCCACGTGTCCGTATGTGCCTTTGTGCGTCGCGGAACGGCGCGGCTCTACCAGCGGCAGCACGTCCCTTGGCGTGATCAGCGCCAGCGCCACCGCTTCGTCCTCGATGGCGATCTCGGGGATGGTGATGTCCGCGACGATGATCTCGCCGCAATACAGCGCCGCCGGCTCGAACACGTGACAGAGCTTCGGTGCCGCGAACGTCACCGTCACCTCGGCTTGCACGCACGGCTCGAACGGCTGGCCCGACGACGCATTCGCGCCGCTGGGCAGATCGATGGCCAGCACGGGGATGCGCAGCTCCGCGAGCGCGCGGATCACGTCCGCCTGAATGCCCTGCGGCGCGCGATTGAGTCCGGTGCCGAA
>DATLBM010000221.1:0-2300 GCA_035526885.1 Thermoanaerobaculia bacterium
CCCACTTCGCCATGTCGCCGTTCTCCATCTCCTCCATCACCAGCCCGCAGTTGCACGCGTCGCCTTCGAACGGATCGAAGAACGCGGCGGTGGAGGAGCCGAGGGAACCGTCGGAGAAGCCTTTCAGTCCGCCGATGCGCAGGTGCGCGCTGCCGAACCGCTTTTCCACGCCGATGCTTTTCAAGCGCTCGTAGTCGCGGATCGGCGTGTAGAGATGGACGCGCGACGTGAGCGCGCCCTCGCGATCGAGTCGCGCGTACGCGCGCAGGTCGTCGAACGATTCGGCACTCAACGCCATGTCGCAGAACGACGTCACGCCCCACTTCGCCGCTTCCGCGAGTCCCGCACGCGCGGCCGCGACGCGCTCGTCGATCGACGGCGGCGGCACGACGGCGCTGACGATCGCCATCGCCGTGTCTTTGAGGATGCCGTTCGGCTCGCCGTTCGCGTCGCGTCCGATGGTGCCGCCCGGCGGGTCGGGCGTCTCGCGCGTGATGCCCGCGAGCTGCAGCGCGAGCGTGTTCGCGAGCGCCATGTGCATGTCGGCGCGTCCGACGAACACGGGATTCGCAGGAGTCGCGGCGTCGATGAGCGCGCGGTCGGGCAGGAGTACCGGCGTCCACTGCTGCTCGTCCCACGCGCCGCCGGTGATCCACACGCCGGGGCCGAGTTTCGCCGCCTGTTCGCCGAGACGCCGCGCGAGCTCCTCGGGAGTCGCGGCGTCGCGCAGGCGTACGCGCGACAGCTCCAGACCGCCGCGGATGAAGTGCGTGTGGTTGTCGATGAAGCCGGGGACGACGAGACGTCCGCGGAGATCGACGACGCGTCCGTGATGCGCATCGACGTCGACGGCGACGAAGCGGTTGCCCTCGATGGCGACGCTGGAGACGAACCCGTCCCCCGTCCAGATTCTGCCGTTCTTGAAAAGCACCTACTTCTCTTCGCCGATCTGCACCACCGAACTTATCACGCGTGCGCGTGAGGGCGCGGGCTCCGGACAGCGGCTACGTATGTCGAAGTGGGGACGGGCAGACTCGGTGTTCCGGATCCCACCATAGTACGTGGAGAACCGAACCCACGCGATGTCCCCACACGCGCTCACGTCCCGAGAGTCGAAGCCGGAAAATCTCGTCCAGCATGTGGAGTCCTATCTCGCGTAGACGCTTTTGCGCTCGACCTTCCAACCGGTTCACAGCGACCGGATGATTGTGATCGCGATCCTTCAGGATCTCTCCCCAAGTCATCGTTTCGTAGTTCGCAAGCTTCCACCGAATCTCGAACAACTTCGCGGCTCCCACGTCCTGCCAGCCGTACGGATCGACCAACTCCAGGCGACCGATGCGCCATGACGGATGCTCGTCCATCCAGTTCGGAGGAAATGCGGCGGGAGTCTTCCCGGCTAACGGAGCTACTGCGTAGGTGGGGCGGCGGTCGGTTGCCGGGGCCTGCTGAAACGCTGGCTGCTTCTTGCGGTGCTTCGGCAAGGGGCGCCTCAGGCGCGGGGGAGGCTGCTGTAGTACTCGGCCATCGACGCGTGGCTGATCTCATTGCCGCATGGCTCTGTTGGCGCGAGTCCGCGTCTCGCGGCACGCCACGGCTCCTCGGAGTGCGTCAGGTCGCTGAGCCATTGCGAAGCTTTGTCCCCATAGAATTTCAGGACCGCATCCACGGTCTCACGAGCCTTGTCGTCGAGCTTGTCCGCGTCACCCTTCGGCCATGTCTTCACTTCGTACTGGCCACGATGCGCTTCATACAATGACCGTACTACGGGGCCGTTCACCCACGCCTCGATGCGCTCGCGGAACAGTGCGCGGTCGTCCCACACGAGGGACCATGCCTGCGAGTAGTACACGAGCTTCTGAAGCTTCATCGCGGTCATCTTCCCGCGCTTCTTCAGGATGTAAGCGGCGACGTCGTGTGCAGTTGCCATTGGCGATCTTTGGCTGTCACGCTACAGACCAGACAGTGTCCCCCTGGAACCGGGATTCTGCCATGGTTATGCCGGAAAGTAAGCTGCCTGCTTCGAGAGGTGCCCGTGTCCGATCACGCGACGCAGTGCCGGCTGGCTGAAATTCTACGTGCAGATCAGCGCGATGAATCTTCCCCGCATCCTTCCCGATTCTAGCGCTCCGAAGTCCGAAATCTGGAAGGGATAGCCGCGCATAAATGGAACCTCGATTGCAGTAGAGATCGAATGTGAAACGCCTTCTTTTTCTGATACTTACGTCTCTTCTATGGAGCGCGGCGGCGCAGGCCGAGCTCCGCCTGGAAGTCGACCTTTCCGACCGTGAGCTGCACGC
>DATLBM010000222.1:0-2471 GCA_035526885.1 Thermoanaerobaculia bacterium
CGATGGAACGGCGCGTCCTGCGACGGCGTGAGCTCGGCGACGCACGTCGTCGACGTGAGCACGCGATAGCGGCGCAGGCGCTGGAAGCGGCCGGTGTGGAAGAGCAGCGGCCCGTACACGTCGCGCGGATCCAGCTCGACGTTGCCTTCGGGGATGTCGATGCGCGGGCGCTCGCGGCGCGGAGCCACGGAGACGCGTGCGCGGAAGTGATCGAGCGAGAACTGCGTGGCCGAGGTGCGCAGCGCGAGGCGCACCGCATCGCCGTCGACGACCGAGGCGATGCGTACGGTCGATTGCGTGACCGGGTGCAGCAACTCGAGGTCGTCGATGCGCGAGGGAAGGGCGCCGGTGGCGGCGCGCGCAATCTGCATCATCGCCTCCATGCCCACGACGGCGGGGAACAGCGGCTCGCCGCCGAACGCGTGATCGTCGAGATACGGATCGTTGCGCGTGGTGAGCTCGGAGTCGGCGATGAGCTCGACGCCGGCGATGTTCACGCGCGGCTGCTCGAGGAAGCGCAGCAGCGGCGGCGCCTCGGATTCGTAGCGGATGGTGGCGGGATCGCCGAGGCGGCCGCAGGCCATGAGATGCGGGGCGGGCGGCGCGGCGGCGAGGTCGAGCGCGAGACGCACGGCGTCGTCGGGCGCGATGGGCGTGATGCCCTGGCGGCGCAGCATGTCCATCGTGCCCAGGCGCTCGCCCATGCCCATGCCGGACCACACCGAGTACTCGATGCAGATGGACTTGCAGCGCGGATGCGCTTCGCCGAATTCGCGCGTGCGGCGGGCCAGCCACTCGTTGGCGAAGGCGTAGTGCGCCTCCCCGCGCATGCCGGTGCGCGCGATGACGGAGCCGAAGGTGACCAGCAGTTTGAGTTTGTCGCGATCGACGGCGTTGAGGATGTTGGTCAGGCCGTCGAGTTTCGGCGCGGTTGCTTTGCGGAACGAGGCGGCGTCGAGCGCGTCGAGGAGCTGCGGCGCGTTCGTGCCTGCGGCGTGCAGGACGGCGGTGACGTTCGCGAAGTTTTGCGCGAGCGGCTGCGTGACGTCGGCGGAGACGTATTCGTAGCGGACGCTCGCGGCGTCGAGGCGCGCGAAGTTGGCGCGCAGTTCGTCGTCGTCTTTGCTGCGGCCCATGAGGATGAGACGCGTGCCGGTTTCCTTCGCGAAGTGCAGCGCGGTCTCGAAGGCGATGCCTTTGGCGCCGCCGGTGACGAGGAGCGTGTCGGTCGGATCGAGGGGACGGGCGGAAGCCCGTCCTACGTTTTGCACTTTCACGCGCGGCTCGAAGCGCAGCGAATTCCTGTAGCTGGCCTCGCAGAAGTCGCCCTTCGCCTCCGCCTCGGCGACGACGTGCTCGACGTTCATCGCATCGAGATTGACGATGCGCACGGAGACGTTGGGCCGCTCGATGTGCAGCGTGCGCGCGAAGCCGGAGCCGCACGGCGCCTGCTGCACGACGACGAGGCGCTCGCCGTCCTGGATGTCGCGGCAGCTGAGGAGCATGTCGATGCATGCGTTCTCATCGTCCTTCGGCAGAACGGCCACGATGCCTTTCCCGCTCACCGTGTTGAATCGTTTCGCGAGCTCGGGCCAGTCGCCGAGGACCCGCCATTGCGAGTCGCTCGACTTGCGCAGGCGCGGCTGTGGCGCGACCGGAACGTCATCGATGCGGAACGCGCGCAGCCAGTTCTCCACGCCCTCCGCGAATCGCGGCTGCTCGACCACTTCGGTGCCTTTCAACGCTTCGAGCGCGGCCGTCGCCTCGTCGATGGTGGCGTTGGCGAAGGACATCGGATCGGTGAGCGGCGGGACACCCATCGCGCGCGCGGCGTCCGCGAGCAGCCGCGCCACGGTGATGGACGAGAGATGCAGATCGCTGAGGAGCTTGGACGTGGGCAGCACGAGCTCGAGCGAGAGGTCGACGTGCTTCGCCACGAGCTCGCGCAGCGTCGTGCCCTGCACGACCTCCGGCTGGGGCTTCTTCTCGACCACCGGCTCGGATTCTTCGATCACGCGATTCGTGTGCATGCGTCCCATCTCGGTCGGGCTGACGATGAACGCCGGCCGGACGTCGAGATCGAACGGTTTCGCGAGCACGTTCGCGTAGAACGCGTCGACGTTGACGTCTGCGCCCGCCGTCCACGCCGCGGCGATCGCGTCTTCGATGCGATCGCTGGAAACGACGGGCGTGCCGGCGAACGAGGTCAGGTTGGTGAGCACGCGGCCGGGACCGACTTCGATGAAGAGATCGGCCTCGCTGGCGATCGCCTCGACGGCTTCGCGGAAACGCACCGGCGCGGTGAGCTGCTCGGCCAGCAGTTCGGGAAGCGACGCCTCGGCCGTGAGCCACGTGCCGGTGACGGTGGAGAACACCCCGGTGCCGGCGGCGCCGGGCTGCAGCGCGCGGACGTAGTCGCGCAACGCGTCGGCAGCGGGCGCCATCATCGGCGAATGGAATGCGGCGTTGAC
>DATLBM010000223.1:0-5556 GCA_035526885.1 Thermoanaerobaculia bacterium
GCTATAAGTTCTGACGCGTGCGACAAATGTGGCGACGGGCTGAAGCCCGTCGCCACGTTTTTCTTCTAAGGTGCATGCCGTGATCCGCTCGCTCGTACCGTTCATTCACGTGCGCGACGTCCTCGCGTCGATCGCGTTCTACGAGAAGCTCGGCTTCAAGGTCGACAACACGTACACGCCGCCGGACGAGGACACGCCCGTGTGGGCGTGGCTGCAGATCAACGACGCCGAGCTGATGCTCGGCGTCGCCGAGGAGCCGGTCGTTCCGGAACAGCAGGCCATCTTCTTTTATGTGTATGCGGACGACGTGAGCGCCACGCACGCCGAATTGCGGGCGGCGGGGATCGAGGTGGGTGAGATCACGCACGCGTTCTACGCGCCGCGAGGCGAGTTCCGCGTGATCGATCCGGACGGTTACAGTTTGATGATCACGCATTACGGGCAGTGACACCTCGCCATACAATCCGCGTCCATGAACGCAAACGGCACTTTCTGCTGGATCGAGCTCGGCACCTCCGACGCCCCCGCGGCACGCAACTTCTACACGCAGCTCTTCGCCTGGACCGTCAACGAGATTCCGATGGGGGAGATGGGCACGTACTACATCTTCCAGAAAGGCGGCCGGGATGCCGCTGCGATGTATCAGATCGGACCGCAGCAGGCGGGGATGCCGCCCAACTGGCTTTCGTACGTTGCCGTACAAAGCGCCGATGAGTCGACCGAGAAGGCGAAGAATGCGGGCGGGAACGTCGTGCACGGACCGTTCGACGTCTACGACAAAGGGCGCATGAGCCTCGTCAGCGATCCGCAGGGCGCGATGTTCGTGATCTGGGAGTCGAAGGCCAGCAACGGCGTCGAAGTGCGCAACGAGGTGAACACGCTCTGCTGGAACGAGCTGCAGGCGCGCGATCTCGACGCCGCGAAGAAGTTCTATCCCGCGCTTTTCGGCTGGACCCTCAAGGATTCTCCCGAGTACACCGAGTTTCACCTCGACGGCAAAGGCATCGGCGGGATGATCGCCAGCCAGGCGCCGGCGCAGGTGCCGTCGTACTGGCTGCCGTACTTTGCCGTCGAGGACTGCGATGCCGCGGCCGCGCGGATCGAGTCTCTGGGCGGACGTTTGATGATGCCGCCGATGGACATCCCCGACGTCGGACGCTTCACCGTCGCCAGCGATCCGCAGGGCGCCGCGTTCGCCATCATCAAACTGACGATGTGACGGAATTCAACCCTCGGCCGCAGCGTTGTGGCTGAGGCTTGAAGAGATACGCATCACCTGTGGATCTCCGTAGGGCAGCACATATTCAGGAAAGGAGATCCACCAATGGGACGTCAGTCCGGAACCGTCAAGTGGTTCAACGATGCCAAGGGCTTCGGTTTCATCACGACCGAGGGTGGCGAGGATGTGTTCGTGCACTTCTCGGCCATTCAGTCCAAGGGCTTCCGCTCTCTGCAGGAAGGCGCGCAGGTCGAGTTCGACGTCACGCAGGGCCCGAAAGGCCTGCAGGCTCAGAACGTCACTGTGGGCTAACCACCACACCGATCACGCTGTGAACGAAAGGCCGGGCTCGCGCCCGGCCTTTTCATTTCACTTGCGCGAGAAGGCGATCTCCATGTTCTTGAACATCTTCCCGTCCGGACCGGGCCCCCACATCTCCATGAGATGGTTGTTCGCGTCCTTGACGACGATCTTCGAGTCCGAGCGCGTGTCCTTGCCCGTCATCGGATCGGGCATCATGCCGCTGAACGAGTACGTGTTGCCGTCCCTCGAGCCCGTGCTGAGGAAGAAGCCCGTGGACATGTTGTCCATCCACGTCGACCAGTATTGCTTCTTCACGTTGTCGTAGCCCGTGTAGCCGGTGCCCTCGAAGGGCATGCCCATGAAGTCGCCGTTGAACTTCTGCTCGATCACGCGGCCGCCCATGATCCAGCGCGTCTCCGAAGTGCCGGTCATGACCATCGGATCGGCGCCGGGGACCGGCCAGAACGTGGACTTCGTGTTCCAGGTACCGACGAAGGCGTCGAGCTTCTTGTGAGCATCGCCCGGCGTGCCCGCCTTCATCATCGCTTCCATCATGGCCGGGTCCATGGCGGGCTTCTTGGCATCGCCGTGATCGTGCTGGGCGAACAGCGCGGAGCATGCGAAGAGCAGAGCGATCCCCAGAGTGACTCGTGAACGTGTCATCGACTTCTCCTCCTTGTTGGTGAGGAGGAGATCCTACTCTTTCCGCCGGAACTGCGCGATGTCCTCCGCGGCCCAGGGGCGCGAGATCACGCACGAGTTCACGCCGCCGACGCCCATGGAGAGCTTGCCGCTGTAGCCCGTGGAGAGCGCCAGTCCGTTCGCATCGACGAACTTCGGCGAATGCACCTGCACGTCGGCGTGCAGCTCGCCCTCGGTGAGCGGCATGGGGAAGAGTTTTCCTTTGGACATGCCCAGATGCTGGGCGGTGAGCTCCCAGCCGCCGCCGACGGACATGCCGTGGCCGAACGTCCCTTTGCGCGCCGTGAAGATCACGTCGGGATGCAGCATCTCCAGCGAGTGCTCGATCTCCGTGGCGTCGCCGGGAGTGGCGGTGGCGTGCATGTCCCACGTGCGCACTTCCTCCGCGTCGATGTCCTCGAGCGCGGCCTTCATCGCCAGCTGCGGTCCGCCTTTCGACGGCGTGATGATGTGATGCGCGTCCGACGACGTGCCCACGCCGACGATCTCCATGCCGACCGGCTGAAAGCCGTCGGCGATGAGCTTGTCCGCCGCCCCGACGATCCACATGCACGCGCCGCCGGCGACGTGCGTTCCCTTCAGACCCGTGAGGGGACGCGAGACATCCGCGTCCGCCGAGAGCACGTTCGCGTTGTAGAACGCGGAGATGACCATGTCGTGCGGCGGAGGATCGGTCATGCCCACGACCACGGCGTCGGCCTCGCCGCGATGAATGGCGTCGACGGCGAGCTTGATGGCCACGCCGAACGATGCGCACGCGCCCACCGGCGCGAAGGTCGTGCCCACGATCTGTCCGATCATCGAGATCTGCGCCGCGGCCATGTTGTGGATGTTCCACAGGAGATTGGGCGACACCGCCGTCCATGGCTCCCCGGGACACGCCCACTTGCGATTGAGCGCGCGGATGCGGTTCAGCTTCTGCCGCATCAGGTTCAGCTTCGTGCTGCCGGAGGACGGCGGCACGGGATCGCTGTGGATCTCGCGCGCTTCGGCCAGGTACTCGGCGAGAGCGTCACTCTTGGCCGCCCAATACGCATCCCAGTCGTACTTTTGCTCGATCCAATCCTCGGTACCGCTCTCCGCGTTGGCGGGATTCGCGGGCGCCTTCGCGTCGGCATTGCCGGCGAGATGCTCGCGCAGCGCCGCGCAGCGCTCCGGCCTGGCCCAGAACTCGTTCCAGCGCCGCAGCGCCCGCTCGAACGCCAGCGCTTCGCGCTGCGTGACCGTGATGTCGCCGATGCCCGTGCCCACGTAGATGTGGCAGCGCGTGCCCAGCGACTGCAGATACTTCTCGATGCCCGGGTTCTGATCGAGCGACTGGATGAAGGCGCCGATGGCGTACTGCGCCACCGGGCCCATCTTGTCTTTGAGCTGCGAGTACCGGGCCGGCGGAAACCGCTCGTCGAACCACGCGTGGTATGTTTCGAACTCGAATTCGGGGACGCCGACCAGGAAGTTCGACTGGCCGTAACCGGTGTAGGGAGAAAGCCAGGTGCCGGCGTTCTGGAGGTTCTGTTCGAAGGAGTCGATGTTCGGAGACTTCGGCGCAACCACGCCCCATCCGAACACGCCGACTCTCCTGCGGTTCGACATAGGCGGCGCATTGTATCGAAATTGCAGAGAGGCAAGTCCGCACATCGATCTCGCATTCAAGAGGACATCGTGAAGAGCTCAACCATCCGCAGTCTCGTCGTCGTTCTCTCCCTTCTCATCGCCGTCGGCGCCTGCAGGCCGAAGGAGAAGGCCGCGGCGAACGGCGAGAAGATCGACACCATCGCCCCCGCCAAACCCCAGCCTGAAGCGACCGGCACGGACGCCATGACCCAGACGGTGGAACTGGACGACGGGCGGTCGGTTTCGGAGGGGGGAGCGCTTGCGGAAGGCTCGACGACGGATACTTCACCGGACACCGCGCCGGCGGCGACCACTGCAACGACGCCGACCGCCGCTCCGCCGCCAACGACGACGACGCGTTGAACTACGAGCCGCTGATCGAACGCGATCTCGACGCGATCCCCGCGGCTGCACAGGCCTACCTCCAGTCACACACCGCCGAAGAATTGTGGACGTCGGTGACGCGCTTCGCCGTGCTGGCGTACGCGCCGTCGCAGCATCTCAAGCGCGCGGTGATGGCCTGTCACGCGGCGTGGGTGCTGCGCCGGTCGGCCGATTTCGTGGCGATGATCATCGAGTGCGCGCGATACGCGGCCGAGGCGCGGCAGCCGTGGAGCGAGCCGCCTCTTCTGGATCCGCCGTCGCCCTCTTCTCCTTCGGTCGACGAGCTGCGTGCGGCTGCGCGTTCGGGCGATCGTTTGCGCGCGGAGCGATGGCTCTCGGCGGCGCTGCCCGAGGCGCATGACGCGTTACGCGACGTGGTGCATGGCGACGCGCGACTGATGCTGGATGCAGCCATCGCACTCGAGCCGCTCCTCGGCGAAAAAGGACGCTACGCTCTGCTGCGCATGCCCGTGTGGGAGCTCGTCGCCGATCCCGGCGCCGCGGATCCCTCCGAGCCCTTCGACGTGCTCCTCGCCCGCGCGGTCGCGTCCCGCGGCGCGGTCGATTCCGTGCGCGACGTGCTGCTACGTAGGGAGGGCTTCAGCCCGCCCCCTCCCGGACGGGCTGAAGCCCGTCCTGCGTTGTGCCCCTACCGCCTCGCGCGCGACTACGCGCAAACCCTGCTCGTCCACGCCTTCGCTCCCCACCCCGGCCTCCTGCAAGCCGTGCACGACAACCTCGAACACGGCGAGTCCTACGCCGACTGGAGCTTCGCGTGAAGAAACTCCTCATCGCACTCGTGCTCACGGCCTGTGCGACGCAGCCGCCGCGAAGCACCGAGCCGGTCACCACCAAACCCTTCGACTCCGCGCTGTGGTCCATCCTCATCGAAGACGACGACGGCACCCAGCTCTACGCGCACAACGCGGACAAGCTGATGATCCCGGCGTCGAACCGCAAGCTCTTCGCCGCCGCCACCATCGCCAACTGCCTCGGCCTCGACACACGGCTGCACACGAACGTCTATCGCGACGGCCAGGACCTCATCCTTCGCGGCGACGGCGATCCCTCCCTCGGCTCCTGGCGCTACACGCGCGAAAACGACTTCGACGAGCTCGCGCAGACACTGCACGCGCAAGGCGTCCGCGTCGTGCGCGATCTCGTCGTCGACGTTTCCGCCTTCGACCGCGTCACCATTCCCGCCGCCTGGAAGTACGGAAACCTCGGCACCGATTACTCGGCGCCCGTCGACGCCATCACCTGGGGCGAGAACGAGCTGCCCGGCGATCGCGCGGTCGCCGAGCCTGCGATGTACGCGGGCAACGCTTTGCGCG
>DATLBM010000224.1:0-3083 GCA_035526885.1 Thermoanaerobaculia bacterium
TTGATACGATCGAACCATGATTTCCGTCGAGGAGGCGCAGTCGCGTGTGATGGCCGAGGTCGTCGCGGGCGACGTCGAGGCGTGCGCGCTCGATGATTGCCTCGGCCGCGTGCTGCGCGAGGAGATCATCGCCGCACACGACGCGCCCGCGGCGGACAACAGCGCGATGGACGGATACGCCGTGCGCTTCGACGATGTATCGAGCGCGCCCGTGACGCTGCCCGTGCGCGGCGACATCCCGGCCGGACATCCCTCGCCGACGCCGCTCGAACCATGCACGGCCATGCGCATCATGACCGGCGCGTTCGTGCCCGACGGCGCGGACACCGTGATCCAGATCGAGCTCACCGACGGCGGCACGGAGAGCGTGACCATCCATCAGGCGTTGCGGCGCGGCGCGAACATCCGCCGCCGTGCCGAGGACGTGCGCGCGGGCGACGTCATTCTGCGCGACGGCATTCGCATCGGACCCGCGGAGATCGCGCTGCTGGCCGGCGCGGGGAAGACGAGCGTGCGCGTGGGGCGCCGTCCCGTCGTGGCCATTCTGTCGACGGGGGATGAGCTGATCGACGCCGGCACCGCGCCGCAGCGCGGCCGGATCGTGAACACGAACACGCACCTCCTCACCGCGCTCGTGCGCGAGACGGGCGCGATCGCGCGTCCGCTGGGCATCGTGCGCGACACGCGCGAAGCGACCGTCGCGGCGTTCAGCGAAGCGGCGCAGTCGGACTTCGTCATCTCGTCCGGCGGCGTCTCCGTCGGCGCGTACGACTTCGTGAAGGACGCGCTCGCGGAGCTCGGCGCGGAGACGAAGTTCTGGCGCGTGTCGATGAAGCCCGGCAAGCCCGTCGTGCTCTCGCGTCTCCGCGACCGGCTCGTATTCGGACTGCCCGGGAACCCGGTCTCGTGTTTCGTCGCCTTTCATCTCTTCGTCGCGCCGGCGTTGCGGAAAGCCATGGGCCAGCAGGTGCGTCTCTTCCCGCCATCCGTGCATGCGCGACTGACTGCGCCCGTGCGCGGCGCCGCGGAGCGCCGCGTCTACGCGCGCGTGCATGTCGCGGCGAAGGACGGCGCGCTCGTCGCCGCGCCGCTCACCTCGCAGAGCTCGGGCGCGCTGACGTCGATGCTCGATGCGAACGGGCTGGCGGTGATTCCCGAGGGGACGAATGAGGCGGGAGAAGTGTTGTTGATCGGACCAGTCGGGTGATGTGTCATCCGATCCGGGTGATGCTCAACTCCGCCAGGGTCCGCGTCATCTGCCGCGCCTCGTCGTCGCCGCTCTCGTAAGTCCTCCGCAGCAGCTCCACCTGATCCTCCGCCTCGGCCGCCGAAATCGTGAAGCCGTTCTCCGGCTGATCGCAGACGCGGCACGGGCGCGCGCTCCACCGGCCGTCATCGAACGTCCATTCGACGAAGCCCGCGATCGGGCGATGCCAGGCGGCGGTGAGCGTCTCGTCGCCGATGACGTTCGCCGCGCGGTCGCCGCGCGCGTTGGCCTCGATCGCGCGGATCATGTCCGCCGCCGACGCCACGATCAGCGCGCGCAGCATCTCGCTTTCTTCGAGAAAGTGCAGGCCGCTGCGTCCCGGCTCGATCAGCCGCGCCGTCACCGAGAGAATCTCCACTTCCGTTCCGCGGAAGTAGAAGCGCAGCTGGCCGCGCGCGCCTTGCGGGATGGGCTCGTCGTGCTCGATCTGCGCGCCGGCCATGCTCACCTCCACCAGGCGAACGGTGAAGTCGCCGAACCAGGCGTCCAGCGGCTCCGTCAGGTTGAGGCGTTGATACTCCCGGCGCTCGTCGTTCACGGAATGCGTTTCACGTCGGTGATCCAGTACGCGCGGCTGGTGACATGCAGCTTCGCTTCAACGCGACTCTCGTCGGGCGGCAAGGTCGCGACGTCCGCGCCGCGCACCTGGTAGTCCATCCTCATCGCTTCCATGAAGCCGGGGATCGACTCGTGATCGAGGTTGAGCGAGTTGTCCGAATCGCGGCGGCCGAGGATCTCGCCGCGAACGGTGTAGAGCTTTTCGCCGGGCTCACTGAGCGGCTTGGGCGGCGCTTTTTCGCCGCATGCAACGAGGACCAGCGCCAGCATCAGGAGAGTCGCACGCTTCATGGCTCAGGCTGAATTGTATGATCCGCGCATGCTTCCTGAGAAAACGTTCGAAGGGCGCGTCGGCATCATCACCGGCGGCGCGACCGGCATCGGCAACGCCATCGCCCGCGAAGTGGCCCGCCTCGGCGCCCGCATCGTCATCTGCAGCCGCAAGGAAGAGAACCTCGCCAAAGCGTGCGAGCAGATCAAGTCGGAGACCGGCCGCTCCGACGCCGCGAGCTACCACGTGCTCGACGTCCGCGACGCGGATGCCGTCGAGGCGATGGCCGCGAAAGTCGACTCGGACTTTGGACGCATCGACTTTCTGCTGAACAACGCCGCGGGCAATTTCATCGTGCCCGCCGAATCGTTGTCGGTGAACGGCTGGAACTCCGTGATCGGCATCGTCCTCAACGGAACGTTCTACTGCTCGAGCGCCGTCGGCAAGCGCATGATCGAGAAGAAGACCGGCGGCGTGATGCTGAACGTCATCGCCAACTACGCGTGGACGGGCGGGCCGGGCGTCATTCACTCCGCGTCGGCGAAGGCGGGCGTGCTCGCGTTGACGCGAACGCTGGCCGTGGAATGGGCGCGCTACAAGATCCGCGTCAACGCCATCGCACCCGGCCCGGTGCACACGCCCGGCGCCTCGGAACGTTTGTTCCCGAGCGAGGAGATTGCGGAAGGGATTCGCAAAACCATCCCGCTGCGCCGCTTCGCCAACCTCGAGGAGATCGCGCAGTCCGCGTCGTACCTGCTCAGCGACTTTGCATCGTACGTGACGGGCGAAAATTTCGTGATCGACGGCGGACAGTGGCTCTCGGGCGCGGACTACTTCACGCGGCTGAAGCAGATGATGCCGCGCTAGAAGACAAACGTGGCGACGGGCTTCAGCCCGTCGCAATATCGAAATCGCGACGGGCTGAAGCCCGTCACCACGTTTGTCAGTGCGCCCCTAAGTACTCGAGCGCGACGTTCGCCATCGCCC
>DATLBM010000225.1:0-4013 GCA_035526885.1 Thermoanaerobaculia bacterium
GATCGAACACCTTCCCGTCCTTCACCACCGTCGTGATCTTGCGGATGTCGGAGATGTTCTTCGTCGGATCGCCGTCCACGATGACGAAGTCCGCGAGCTTGCCCGGCTCGATCGTTCCCAGGTCCTGCTCGCGCTTGAGCACCTGTGCCGGGACGAGCGTGGCGATGCGCAACACCTCCGCGGGCGGAATGCCGGCGCGCACGTAGTTCTCCAGCTCGCGATGCAGCGTGAAACCCGCGAAGCCGTCCGTGCCGGCCACGATGGTCACGCCGTGGCGATACATCTCGCCCACGAAAGCGATCATGTGCGCGAAGGACGCGTTGTAGCGCCGTCCGGTCTCCTCATCGGGAATGGGCAGGCCGCCCGTGAAGAAACCGCGGCGCACCTGCGGCGGCATGCGGTCCACGATCATCGCGTAGCTCGGATCGGGCTCGCCCTTGCGTCCCGTGTACATGCCTTCGAAGGCGGACAGCGTCGGATCGCTGACGATGTGCTTCGCTTTCATCTTCTCGATGAAGGCCTGCACCTGCGGCGATTGGAAGTCGAGATCCGCGCCGCGCTTGCCCGGCTCGGTGAATCGCGCCGGCGTGCGCGTGTCGGTGACGTCCGGCATGAAGTTGAGAAACAGCATATTGATGTGCTGGATCTCGTCGTAGCCCGCGTCGATTGCCTTCTCCGCGGTCATGCCCGCGGGAATGTGTCCGCTGACGCGCAGTCCTTTCTCATGCGCGTAACGCGTGAGGAACGGCACCAGCTCCGGCTTCATCGAGCTGTAGATCTTCAGCCCCTCGTACTTGCGCGAAACGAGAAAGTCGATGGTTTTGCGGCCTTCTTCTTCGTTCGCGACGAGGAGATTGGTCGGACCCTGGAATGGCCCCGGCCCGTCGATGAGTCCCGCCAGCACGAGACGCGGTCCGATGGCGGTGCCTGCGTCCCACTTCTCTTTCAGCGCCAGGATGGTGTCGCTGTCGTTGCCGAGGTCGCGGGCGGATGTGATGCCGGCGGCGATGTGCAGCATGCCGTCGATGTCGCCCGCGTGCACGTGCATGTCCCACAGGCCGGGCAGGAGCACGCCGCCTTTCGCATCGATGAGCTCCGCCGCGTTGTACGGACTGTCCACGCCGACGCTGGCGATGCGATTGCCCGCGGTGATGACGGTGGTCGGCTCGGACAGTTTGCCCGTGCGCGGATCGAACACTCTCGCGTTCACGACGATCACGCGGATGGGACTCTTCGTCAGCCGCTTCGCCACCTCGGACGCGCGCGATGCCGCCCGCTTGTCCTGCATCTCGATGAGCGACTTCACGTCGCCCTCGTAGCCCTCGCGAATGATGGACATCCATGACGACACGACGCCGAAGAAGTCGCGCTGATCGTCGAGCCAGAACTCGTACGGCGTGAATCCGAGGCCGTTGATCTCGTACGCGTTGACATGCTTGCCGCGCAGCGTCGCCTCTCCGACCTTGCGGATGGATGCCTCTCCGGCAGGATGGAGCGGCAGCGTTCCGCCCGCGCTCAAAAGCGCCCGCGCCAGAACGGCCGTCTCCTCGGGCGGTCCATACATGCTCGTGTAGAACGGACCCGGTTTGCCTTCGCCGCTCTCGGACGAGTTCTTCCACGCGATGGTGCTGCCGTTCGTGGTCAGGCGCTCTTCGACCGCGGTCTTGAGGTAGTCGTTGCCGGTCGTGACTTCGTCGGTGGGGATGCCGCGCGCGTCCGTGTGCAGGACGGTGTGCAGCTTCGGACCGCGTCCGCGATCGTTGTACTCGTAGTCGGCCACGATCTCGTTGCCGTGCCGGGTCACGACCTGCGTGCCGGCGACGTTGCCGGCCATCAGGATCGAGTCGCGGCGCGTCTCTTCGCGCACGGGCTGGTGCGCACACGCGGCGGCGAGCAAGACGACGGCGAGACTAGTGCGGATCTTCATGCGCATCCTCCCAACGGAACGGAATCCATCGCCCGCGCCGCACGCGGCCGGCGTGATCTTCGACTTCGACGACGAGGCTCGTATCGTACGGGATGCCTTTCGGCTTTGCCGGCACGGTCACCTCGAATCCCGGCCGATCGTTGTAATAGCGTAACCACGGATACGCGGCCTGCACGTCGGCGCGCGGCACGCGCTGCGCCTCGAAGCGGTACTTCTCTTCCTCGACGAACACGGTCACGCGGCGCACGCCGTGCGGCGACATGGCCCAGCCTTTCACGCGCAACGCACCCTTCGCCACGAACGACCACGCCGGCTCCTCGGTCACGATCATGATGGCGTCGCTGTTGGTCGGCTGCAGCTCGAGGAACCGCTGCAGATTCTGCGACGGCAGATGCCCCGCCGGATCCGGCACCTCGGCCATCCGATATCGCTGCCAGTGCGGCAGGTTCTTGGCGATGGCGAAGACGTAGTCGCCCGCGACCTCGTTGTCGAAGCGCTGCAGAAACTGCAAGCGCCCGCTGGCGAGATTGCGCTTCAGGAACTCCACGGTCTTGATGTAGCGCTGGCCGTTGGTCATGAAGTCGCCGTGCACGATCATGAGACGGGCGCCGTAGCCTTCGAGATAGCCGAGCATCTCGTCGAAGGCGTCGCGGGCGTCGGCATCGCGCAGCTTCCACCATTCGGACGGAAAGAATCCCGACGTGCCGTTGACGAGCTTCACGCGATGCGCGGACGAGTAGAGGACGTAGCGATAGTCGACGCCCTCGCCGCTGAACGGCATCTCCACGACGGGGCCCACTCGTGTTTTGTTCAGCCACGCGTACACGGGCGGGATCTCGCGCGGAATGTGCTCCCAGCGAATGTTCGGCACGACTTCCCACGTCAGGAGCGCAAGGATCGCGACGCCGATCGCGTAACGCTTCCAACCCCTGCGGTCGCGCATGAGCGCCGCAACGCCGAGCGCTCCCCACACCGCCAGCCCGACGTACGCAACGACCGCGAACCGCGCCGGTACGCGCATGGCCTGGAACGGCTCGAAGCGGCGATAGAAAAAGACGTAGAGAAAGTTGTTCGCGCCGAACGATCCGAACACGCCGATCGCGATCCACACCGCCGCCGCCCACGCCCCCGCGCTGAATCGCGAGCGCGCGGCGGCCTCGCGGATCGGCCGGGCGAAGCGAAGGAGCGCCGCCGCGAGCGCGATGGTCATCGGAATGTCGGAGGAGTCGGCGGAGAAGATGCGCGCGCCGAAAAGCGTGAGCTCGTACCGCGTGCTGACCGCGCCGGCCCAGCCGATGGCGATGAAAATGAAGATGGCCGCGTCGAGCGCCAAACGTAGGGCGGGCTTCAGCCCGCCCCCTTCGTCAATGGACGGGCTGAAGGGCGTCCTCCGTTGCGTGGCCACGATCGCGATCAACGCCAGAAACACGATCCCCAGCCCCGGAAACAACTGCTTCTCCGGCGCATAGACCTCGCCGCGCGGGATCGGTCCGTACGCGCGATTGATCGACGTCGGCACCAGCCAGTTCTGCCACGACGCCGAGCCGTCGCGCACCTGATCGAAGCTGCGCACGTAGTGGTAATGCTTCGACACGGTCTGGTACGGCTTCAGAAACGGATACAGCACCAGCGCGGCGGCGAGCACCGTCATCGCCAGCGCGCCGTAGAACTTCAGCGGCCGCGGAGTGATGATCGCCAGCGCGATCGCCGTGAACAGCATGGCCACGCCGCAGAACAAGAGAAAGTAGATGTTCGTCCAGCCGTTGGCCACGATCATCAGCGCCACAAAGACGCCGCGCTTCCACGTCACCCGCTCCCAGAACAGCAGCAGCGCGGCCAGCATCAGTGGCGGCCACGGGCTGAACACGATCTGCAGATGCGGGATGTGATCGAACTTGAACGAGCAGAAACCGTAGAAGATCCCGCCCGCCAGCGCGGGCAGCGTGCACCCGGTCACCTGTCGCGCCAGCACCCACGCGCCGTATCCCGACAGCGCGAATCCGAGGATGAAGGCGATGTTGTAAAGCGTCAGCGCGCTCGCGCCGGCGAGATGAAACGGCATCACAATCAGCGCGACGGCGACGAG
>DATLBM010000226.1:0-3375 GCA_035526885.1 Thermoanaerobaculia bacterium
GCTCGGATTCAGCTCGCGCGTCGGCGCGACGGAAACGGGCGGCGATGCCGGTCCTTCCATCCTCGACTTCTTCCGCTTCCGCCCCGGCGTGGACATGACCACGTTCGGCTCGGCGCAGCGCATCCTCACCACCGGCGGCGACCAGGTGTTCTACGCCGGCGGCAAGTCGCTCGCGCTCTCGACCGGCAACCCGCGCGGCGAGAACGGCGACGCGCAGCAGGCCTCGCACTGGAAGGACGACGCGCAGAGCGGCGTCCACATCGGCATCATGGATCCCACGCTCAACAAGGCGCGCCGCGTCGAGCTGACTAAGTACGACCTCGAGGCCTTTGCCATCATGGGCTGGAACATCACCTCGCCCGGATGCACGGAGCTCGAGCCGAACGACAGGATCGAAGACGCGAACGAGTTGACGTACGCCACTCCGTGCACCGGCACGGCCGGCCCTACGGAGGGCGCGAATTTCTCGGTGAAGCTTCCGAGCGGGGCCTCGACCTTCGTGCAGGATCTGTTTTCCATCACGATTCCGACGCCCGCGAAGCTGAGCGCCACGCTGTCGTTCTCGACGGCGGGCTCGGACCTGAATCTGGTCCTCCTGCGCGCCGACAAATCGCTCATCACCAGCTCCGCCGCGAACGGCGGCACGGCCGAGTCGTTCGAGTCCGCAACTCTCGACGCCGGCACGTACTACGTCGGCATCGCTGCCGCCCTCGGCACCTCGCCGTACACGCTCACGGTCACGCCGATCGGCCTCAAGCCGCCGGCGCCGAATGCTCCGAGCTCCCTAATCGCCGTTCCCGCATCTTCGTCCAGCATCCGCCTGAACTGGCTCGACAACTCGACGAATGAAGCCGACTTCCGCGTCGAGCGCAATGACGGCGGCACGTGGACCGAGATCGCCACGGTTGGCGCGAACACGACTTCGTACGTCGTGACCGGCCTGGCCGCGAACTCGGCGTACACGTTCCGCGTCCGCGCCCGCAACGAAGGCGGCGACTCCGCCTACACGACCGATGCCTCCGCGCGAACGCTCGTCGCTCCGGGCGCCTGCGTGAGCAGCGACACCACGGTCTGTCTGCTCGACGGCCGCTTCCGCGTCGTCGTCGATTACCTCAACCAGTTCGCGAATCCGCCGCAGCCCGGCCAGCTCCGCACCGCGAAGCTGCTCCCCGGCGCGCAGAATCCCGACACCGCGACGTTCGGCTTCGGCAGCGCGCAGGCCATCGAAGTGATCGTGCGCGTTCAGGACACGCGTCCGTTCGGCCTCAATCGCTTCGACATCTATTACGGCGGCATGACCGACGTCGAGTACACGGTCACCGTGCAGGACATGCAGACCGGCACCACGCGCCTGTACCGCAACCCGCCCGGCATGACCGGCGGCGGCGTGGACCGCGCGTCGTTCCCGACGACCGGTGCGGCGGCCGAGGCTTATGCGTTGGTGCAGGGCAACTCGAGCTCGCGCGAAGCGATCGTGAAGCCGAACGCGGCGCCGCACGCTTGCGTGGCCACGGCGAACACGGTCTGCCTCCTCGGCGACCGCTTCGAGGTGAAGCTCGACTACCTCAACCAGTTCGCCAATCCGCCGGCGCCGGGCAGCATGCTCGGAGCGAAGCTGCTCCCCGGCGTGCAGAACCCCGACGCCGCGACCTTCGGCTTCGGCAGCCCGCAGGCCATCGAGGCGGTCGTGCGCATCCAGGACGCGCGTCCGTTCGGCCTGAATCGCTTCGACATCTACTTCGGCGGCATGACCGACGTGGAGTACACGGTCTCGGTCACCGACACGATCACGGGCAAGGTGCGCCAGTACCGCAACCCGCCCGGCTCGGTCGGCGGCGGCGTGGATCGCACGTCGTTCGCGTTGGGGAACTGACGTCTGGATGGAGGGCAGCTTCGGCTGCCCTCCATGTCTCCGTTTAGACGCTCATACGTTACTATTGCCCGCATCCCATGAAGATGCGTGGCGCCTCCCGTCGCGAGACGTGCATCGATCCCCGTTCGTTCGGATGGGATCCCGCGCTCGTGGCCACGCTGCGGCACTCGTCGCTTCCGTTCGGTGAGCCGCTGCCGCTCGCGCCCCTCGGCGACATCGGCCGCCGCGATCGCCTCTCGCTCCTCGGCCAGTTCGCCGCGCATCAGGCGCTGTTGCAGTTCGCGGGGCTCGCCGACGGCGACTTCGACGCCGGCGAATGGGCGGTGGTGCAGAAGCGCGGCGCGGACATTCGCCTGGTGCGCATCGGCGCGCGCGCCTGCGATCCCACCGACGCGCCTCCGGTGCTCACGCTCGCGCAGCAGTTCGCGGAGCAGATCGGCGCGGAGCTGGAGACGCTCGCGCAGTCGTGGGCTCGCGCGGATGCGATCTACGCGGACGTGTTCGCGCGCGTGACGAAAGATGCCGCGGCGGATCTGCGCTGGCTGCGCAAATCGGCGTGCGGTTCGATCGCCGCTCCCGGCCCCGAGGCGTTGCGCGCGCTGGAGGACGGACGCTTCGGGATCGAAGGCGACTGCGCGGGCGCGATCGAGCGCTACGCGCAGATGGACGGTGCATTCCGCGCAGTGATCGTGCGCGGCGCGTCGCCGCTGGAGCGCTACTCCGCGCTGCCGCAGATCAAGGATCGAATGCTGACGCCCGCCGCGGCGGCGGAGCGCATGCTGGCGATGACGTCGCAGTCGCGGCACGTGTTCGTCGTCGCGGATGCACACGCGTTCGACGAGGGCTCGCGGCAGGTGGTGGAGATCCTCTCGCGCGCGGGCCACGGCACGTGGCTGATCCCCGGCGACGCGAACGCGCTGCCCGGCGCGCGGCCGTTCATCGTTGCGCCGCGCATCGCCGCGCGTGCGTCTCTCGATCTCGATTACGAGGCGTTCGTCGACACGCCCGCCTTTGCGAGCTATCTCGCGCACGGCGACGTCCCGAAGAGCAGCGCGATTCTGCCGTTGATCGCCGAGCCCACCCGCTCGTACCTCGCCGCGCTCGCGCTCCTCGGCACGCGCGTTCCGTGCGAGCTGGCGAAGAGCTTCCTCGGCGACTTTCTCTTTCACGGCGACGTTCATGAGCTGGCCGTCGACGGCGTCACGCGTGTCGACAACGACGTCATCGTCTTCACCGGCGATGCCATTCGCGAGCAGGCCGCGAAGCTCGCCCCGTCGTCGATCGCGCGCGTCGCCGCCACCCACGCGAACGGCATCGACGCCGCGCTCCTGTGGCTCGATGCAGGTGAGCCGCAACGTGCAGCGGAGGTGCTGGACGCCGCGGAGTGGACGGTCGACGACATCCGCCGGGTTCCGCGATCGATCCTCACGCCGCAGGCGGCATCGCGTTACGCGCACATGCTCATCGACGCCGGCCGGTATCGCGACGCGCGCGACATCGCA
>DATLBM010000227.1:0-6219 GCA_035526885.1 Thermoanaerobaculia bacterium
CTTTAGCTTTTTTTATCCTGGTTGCAAGCGTCCCGCAAATCAGTCCAGGTCGCGCGACATTACGCCCGAGGCGGAGTGTTGTCAAACGGGCCGGCACGGCCGGCAGCGCTGGTTGGCCCAGCCCGAACGCACGCCTGTCGCGGTCACGGCCGGCACCGCGTGCCGTCAAACGGTGTCAGCCGCGGAATCCAGCGCCGCACGTGCCTGCAGTACTCGAGGTACTCGTCGCCGAAGAGACGTCGCAGCGTGGGCTCCTCGTACAACATCACGAAGGCGGTGACGATGATGGCCAGCACGGCCAGGAGGATCAGCATCGAGTTGCGCACCTGCGGCAGCGCGATGGCCTCGCCGATCAGAAACACGGCCATGCCCACGTACATCGGATTGCGCACGTAGCGATACAGGCCCTTGATCACCAGGCCGCGTGGCGGATCCCAGGGCGCGGGCGTACCGCGTCCGGTCCACGCGAACTCCCACACGCACCAGAGCATGATCGCGCCGCCGACGACCATCAGCGCGATCGCCGGCAGACTCCATCGCGGCTGCAGCGGCGCACCGCCCGCCATCCAGCGCGGCACGAACCACGTCCACAGCGAGATGAAAAGCGCAGCCGTCACGGCCGCGCGCAGCAGGACGAAGGCGGCGCGCATGCGAACCATTATGATCACGGTCCCATGACCACCGCCACCGGCACGCCCATCGCCCACACCGATCCGATCAACGCGCAGATCCTGGCGATTTCAGAGGATCGGATTCAGGGGTTCGTGCGCGATCCGTTTGGGGAGATTGCGAAACAGTCCGGGCTCGATCCCGAGCTGGTGATGGAACGCATCCGCGCGATGCTGCGCGGCGGCACGATCCGCCGCGTGCGGCAGACGCTCATGGCCACGAACCTCGCGGAAGGGGCGCTGGTGGCGTGGCAGTTCCCGAATGAGAAGCTCGATGAGGCCTTCGACTTCATGTTTCAGCAGGATCCGTTCAGCGGACACGTGGTCATCCGCTCGGCCGATCCGGCCACGCCGGGCTCGAGCTACCGGCTCTGGACGACGGTCAAGGTGCCGCAGGGCTACTCGGTCGAGAAGCACTGCGCGTTCCTCGCGTCACTCACCGGCGCCGAGCATTTCCGCGTGATGCCGGCCGAACGCATCTTCGCGCTGGGCGTCGGTCACGTGCGCCGCAAGGGGATGGAGCCGGGATCGAAGTCGGACGAGCTGGCGGTGGTCAAGGACACGGCGAAGGTGGAGCTGTCGGACCTCGAATGGCGTGTGCTGACCTTCGTCAAACGCGAGCTGACGGAAGACGAAGTCGCGCGCGATCTGTGGCAGCGCCGCGCCTCGGAAGCAGGCGTGCCGCTGGAGCAGTTCCACGAGGTGGCGGAGTCGCTCAACGCGCGCGGCGTCATCGGCCGCTTCTCCACGTTCCTCGAGCACGTCAAGCCGCTGCAGACGGGCGAGCGCGTCACGCGCTTCAACGCGCTCTTTCACTGGGCGGTTCCGCCGGGACGGCAGATGGAAGCGGGACGCGAAGTGGGCCGCTTCCACATTCTCACGCACTGCTACTGGCGTGAGGGCGGCGACGAGTTCCGCAACGTGAACATCATGGCCGTCGCGCACGGGACGGAGAAGGATCTCGTGCTCGCGCACAAACGCGCCATCGACGAGCACCTGGAGAGCATCGGCATCCCGGTGTCGTACACGAACGTGTTCTGGGGCGGCCGCAGCGAGATCAAGCCCAGCGAGATCTCGCCGTTCGCGTATCGCGAGTGGGTGGAGGCGATGTCGCTCCGCCAGGGGGGCGACGGGAGGCCTCCGGCGGCTGGGGCCGCGGGCCCCAGACCCCGCTGACAGGCATAGCCTCCGCGACACGTCCTCCTGATCTCGCACGAACGTGTCGCGGAGGCTATGCCTGCAAACGGGGTCCGGGGCCTGTGGCCCCGGCCGCCGGAGGCCCCCGGTCGTCCCTAGCGGAGCGCCTTGGCCGTCATCACGCCGACAACCTTTGCCTCGTGCAGCACGGGCACCGAGATCAGGCCTTCGTCGTTCGCGAAGATCGCGCCTTTCATCGAGGTCTGCCAGCGCGGCTCTTCGCCGTACCAGTAGTTCGTCGTGCGTGCGTTTGCGCAGACGACGGCGCCTTGTGCGTCGAGGAGGAAGGCTTCCGAGTAATCGGGGTTTGCGGTGAGAAACGCGCGCAGGCGATCGGCGCACGCGCCGGTGATCGTCTGACGCGCGAGCACGCTCTCTCGTCCCACGAACCAGCGCTGATCGAGCACTTTCACGGCCACGAGCGGGAGCTCCTTCGCGTTCTGCGCTCTCACGGTGTCGACGAGCAGCGTGTCGGCGGCGAGCGCGCGCAGTTTCGCTGCGTGCGGGTTCTGCCTGGCCGCCGCCACGAAGATCAACGCGAAGACGATCAGGCTACGAGGCGCTCTTGAATTCGACATTGGGATTCTCTTTCTGTGCGTAGTCGAGCTCCCAGTCGGACGTGAAGAGCACGACCGCGTGACCGTTGCGGTCCGTGGCCACGCGCGCACGGGAGGGCAGCGTCATGCGCGCTACGTCGTCGACGTCGCGGTCGACCCAGCGCGCGAGCTTGTACGGAAGACTGGTCATCGATGTCTCGACACCGTACTCGGTCTCCAGCCGCGAGGCCAGCACGTCGAACTGCAGCTCGCCGACGACCGCGAGAATGGGCTCGCTGCGCAGGCCGTCGTGCACCACGAACACCTGCATCGCGCCTTCCTCCTCGAGTTGCTCCAGACCTTTCTGAAACTGCTTCTGCCGCGTGACCTGCTTGGCGCGCAGCGTCGCGAAATGCTCGGGCGAGAAGCGCGGGATGCGATCGAACTCCACCGGCTCGCCGGATGACGACACGGCGTCGCCGATCTGAAACAGGCCCGGATTGACGAAGCCGATCACGTCGCCGGGATAGGCCCTCTCGATGGTCTCGCGCTCCTGGGCGAAGAGGCGGTGCGGGCGGGTCATGCGCACGTCACGGCGCAGCCGCGCGTGGTGCACGAGCATGTCCTTCTCGAAGACGCCCGACGTGATGCGCATGAAGGCCAGGCGATCGCGGTGGCGCTTGTCCATGTTCGCCTGGATCTTGAAGACGAAACCCGTGAAGACGTCGCTCTGCGGATCCAGCTCGAATGTTTCGCCTTTCGCTTTGGCGTGACGCGGCGACGGCGGCGGCGCGAGCTCGATCACCGCGCGCAGGAACGGCTCCACGCCGAAGTTGTTCACCGCGCTGCCGTAGAAGACCGGGATCACGCGGCCGTACTCGAACTGCTTCTGATCGAACGCGCCGCCCGCGCCTTCCAGGAGCTCGGCCGCGTCGCGCAGGTCCTGCCACGCGGTGGGACCGATGGCGTCGGCGAGATGCGGATCATCGAGACCGCTGACCGTCACCGGCGCGACGGACGCGCCGTGCTTGGTGCGCTCGAAGCGCAGCACCTGCTGGTTGCGCAGATCGAAGACGCCCTGGAACGTGGGGCCGTCGCCGATGGGCCAGTTCATCGGCACCGCGGAGACTTTCAGCTCGCGCTCGATCTCGCTGAGCAGCTCGAACGGATCTTTGGCCGGCTGATCGAGCTTGTTGACGAAACAGAGGATGGGGATGTGCCGCATGCGGCAGACTTCGAACAGCTTGCGCGTCTGCGGCTCGATGCCTTTCGCGCCGTCCAGCACCATCACCGCGCTGTCCGTCGCCGCCAGAGTCCGATACGTATCCTCGGAAAAGTCCTGGTGGCCGGGCGTGTCGAGGAGGTTGAGCACCGAGCCCTCGTACTCGAACTGCAGCACGGTCGAGGTGATGGAGATGCCGCGGCTCTGCTCGATGGCCATCCAGTCGGAGGTGGTGTGGCGCTGCTGCTTGCGCGCGCGGACCGAGCCGGCCTCTTCGATGGCGCCGCCGTAGAGCAGGAGCTTCTCGGTGAGCGTCGTCTTTCCCGCGTCGGGATGGGAAATGATGGCGAACGTTCGCCGGCGCGCGACCTCGCGCGAGAGGTCGTCGGTGATCTCCGGAATGGCAGTCATGCCGCGGCCACAACAACAAGGATGTCAGACGTCATCCCGCGGGCAACCTCGGGCCGGCCTTTTCGTATCAACGACGCATGCCCCGGATCAATCTCACTCCCTCCACGCTCCTCCGTATCGGCATGGTCACGCTGATCCTGTTCGCCCTCACGCGCTGGCCGGTCGATCTGCAGACCGTGATCGGCGAGAACGCCGTGGACGGGTTGCGCGGTTTTCTGATCGCCGTCAGCGGCGGGTTCAACATCCTGTCGATCGTGCGGCGCCGCCAGGCCTGCGCGTGAGCTACTGCCGCCGCGAGAACAGCCGCATCTCGCTCGCGTAGCGATCGTCCTTCGGCGCGAGCTGGTTCGCCGCGACGTAGTGCGACTTCGCGGCGTTGCGGTCGCCCAGCGCCTCGCACACCGCCGCCAGGTTGTAGTGCAGCGGAGCGGATCGCGGATTGCGCCGCAGCTCCGTTTCCCACACGCCCCGCGCCTCGGCGAAGTGGCCCGATTCGATCAGCGCGATCGCGTCGCCGAATGCGGGCGCGGTGTCGTCGAGCGCGATGTGCTCGCGCACGCGCCGCGGCGTGATGCGCTCCGCCGCATCGATCGCAGCGTAGCGCGCCGCCTGCCGGACGGCGGTGAGTGTCTCTTCCTCCGACGACGCGGCCACGCGCGACGACGTTCCCTCGCCGCGGCCGAAGAAACTGGAGAGGCGTTTCATGTCGCGGCTCATCACGTCCACGCGCGCGCCGCACACCGCGTCGATCCATACCTGCTTGCGCTTGACGCGATTGCCGTCCTGATCGCGACTCGAGCCTTCGCCTTCGCGCGGGAACGTCTCGCACGTGAACGAATGCACCGACAGATACGCATCCGCGGGACCGGTCGCATCGCGTGCGTCGCGCACGTGCGCGAAGCCGTCGTGATTGACCTGATCCATGAAGTTCTCGACGAACTCGTCCACGAATTTCCCCTCGGCCGCAACGATCGCGACGTCGTGTGCTTTGCCGAGGTCGTGGGCGGCGGGGAGGATGCGCTCGAAGGAAATGCGGGGCGAGCCCGCGAGCACGAACGGAGCGAGCGCGATCGGCAACAGCAGGAGAGCCAGCCTGCGCATGGGATCGCCTGCATCTTAGCGCCGAAGAGCGTTCGAATAGAATCGCGCCCGCATGCGACTCAACGTCACCAGTGAGATCGGCCGCCTCAAGAGCGTGCTGATCCACCTTCCCGGGCGCGAGATCGATCTGATGATCCCGCCCATGATGGCGCAGCTCCTCTTCGACGACATCCTCTACGGACAGGTCGCGCGGGAAGAGCATCGCCGTTTCCAGCAGCTCATCCGCTTCATCGCGGATGACGTGTACGACCTTCAGGATCTCCTCGAGGAAGTGCTCGAGGACGACGATGCGAAGAAGCGCATCGTGCGCGATCTGGCGAAGCGCAACAAGCTGCGGCCGCGCATCACCGCGCAGTTGCTCGAGCATCCCGCGGGCGCGCTCGCGGAAGTGCTCATCGCCGGCATCGCGCGCGACAAGGGGTCCGGCGATCTGCCGGAGTTCGATCTCTTTCCGATCCCCAACCTCTTCTTCATGCGCGACCCGCAGATCGTCCTCGGCGATCGCGTCGTCATATCGTCGATGGCCACGCAGGCGCGGCGTCGCGAGTCGCTGCTGTCGAAGTACGTCTTCGAGAATCACGCGCACTTTCGCGGCAACGGCGAGACGCCGTTCTGGGTCGACTTCATGGAGAGCGAGCCCGAACGCCCGATGTCCCGCCGCATGCCGACGCTCGAAGGCGGCGACGTGCTCGTGCCGCGCCGCGACCTGCTGCTGGTCGGCATCACCGAGCGCACCAACAAGGCAGGCGTTCAGGCGCTCATCCGCTCGCTGAAGAAGGCCGATGCCGGCGTGAATACGGTGATCATCGTCGAGATCCCGCGGCAGCGCTCCTTCATGCATCTGGACACGATCTTCACGTTCATCAACCGCCACGAATGCCTGGTCTATCCGCCCGTGATTCTGCCGAAGGGCGGTCAGGCCGCGAACGTGACCAGCGTCGATCTCACGAAGAAGCGCGGCGCCTCATACACGCAGGAGAAATCGCTGCTGTCCGCGCTGAAGAAACAGGGCTTCGATCTCCAGCCGATCTACTGCGGCGGACAGAGCGCCGTCGACCAGCAGCGCGAGCAGTGGACCGACGGC
>DATLBM010000228.1:0-4215 GCA_035526885.1 Thermoanaerobaculia bacterium
CGGGGCCACGGGCCCCGGACCCCGCTGGTTGGCCGAGCCTCCGCGACACAAAGTGTCGCGGAGGCTCGGCCCGCAAACGGGGTCCGGGGGCGAGCCCCCGGCCGCCGGAGGCCCCTCGTCGTCCCCAGCGAAGCGTCAGACCGCGACCACGGAGGCATCCGCCAGCTCGACCTGCAGCGAAGCGCGCGCGACGCCCTTCTCCACCAGCCATCGCCCCACCGCCGCGACGTACAAGCGCTGCGACCAAAATGCGCTCAGCGCGTCGTAGGCGGCGCCGATTGCGTCCGGTGGTTGCGCGGTGGTCATCAGCGTGTGCAGCGACCGCGCGCCGTGCGTGAACGACTCCAGGTTCTGCCGCAGTTGCGGATGTCCTTCGCCCGTGATCCATGCGAACGAGCCGGCGCCGCCTTGCTTCTCGATGATCGAGAGACCGCTGGTCATCGACAGCGCACGCGGCGGCGCGTTGCGCAGCCACGCATCCCAGGCCGCGCCGTAGGTTTCGAGTCGCGAGCGGTACGTGCGCCGCTCCGGAAACGTGCTGCTGTACGGCATGGCCATCGCCAGCGGCGACGCGAACGACGCGACGTCGACGTCGTCCGCGAAGGCGGCGATGAGTGCGTCCCGTTCGAGCAGGAGCTGCACGCGCAGCGATCCCTTCTGGCCGATCGCGTCCGCGAACGTGTCCGGCGGCGGCGGGCACACGCCCCACATCTCAGCAAAGTCGAGGATGCGCGCGATGTCGCCGTCGCTGATTGCGCCGCGCTCGATCGTGGCCAGGAGGTGCAGTCCGTAATCGAAGTCGAGCGACGTGGGCGCCGCCGCGTACTCGTTCATCTGCGCCTTCAGGTCGATGATCCATTCGAAGTCGTTCTGCGGCACGTTCTTCTCGTCGTACTGGCGCGTGCCCTGCGCGGTCATGAGCCGGAAGCCGTCCAGCGACTGGCGCGTGGTCATGCGGAAAGTGCTCGACGTTTTCGCGGAGAGCACCCATTTGCCGAGGCCGAGGGAGAAGCCGGAGGCGGAGCGGCGGGTGAGAGTGGATTCGTTGAGATAGGTCACGAGCTGCCGAGACTGCGGATCGCTGCGCAACGCCGCGGCGATTTTTTCGGTGTCGCCATCCAGCATCAGCGCGTGATCGTCCGCGAGCTTCGAGTCGTCGAGGAGGATGAAGTCCGCGATGGCCTCGTGCTCGTCGATGCGCGCATATTCGTACGCGAATCCCGTCGCCGCTTTCCAGCGCGCCGCCGCTTCGAGCTTCGACACGATCGTGCTCTCGACCTTCTTCGCCACATCCTCCGGCAATTGCGCGAGCAGATCCGCGGCGATGCCTTTCGCGCCGATGTCGAAGCCGAGGGAGACGTCGATGGCCAGGTTGTGATTGCGGGACTGCGCCTTCTTCACCGCGAAGCGGAAATGACCATCGGTCGTGCGCGAGATGACGACCGAGAAACGGTCCGTCACTTTCACGGAGGCCGAGATCTCGGCGCCGCTCTTCAACTTCAGCGCGACCGGCACTTCGCTGACGATGTCGATCAGCTTCGACGCCAGGACGTCGGACCACGAGAAGCTCACCGTTGCGCCGAGACTGCCACCGATGTTCAGCGCCAGCGCCTCGCCCGGTTGGAGCGAGCGCACGTCATCGAGATCGAAGATCGAGCGCGGCGACGCGAGGTCGCCCGTGACCGCGTCCCACGCGCCGTCGGTGGCCGCGTGCCTGCGATAGTCGGACGCGGCGACGTCCGCCGATCCCGAAAAGTACGAGATCTTCGCGTCGGTATCGCCGGTGAGCGTGTACTTCACCCACGCCGACTGCGCGTCGAACGCGATGTGTGTCCCCACCACCGCATCCTTGTCCTCGGCGCGATTGATCACGCGCACGCTCAGTGCCGGCGAGAACGCGACCTGTGCGATCTTCAGCGGCGACTTCAGCTTCGCCTCCAGCGGCGTGTCGCCGCACTGCGAGAGGGAATGGTTGAAGAGGGCGTCCCTGAGGACGTCGAGGTCGACGGAAAATTGCGGCATGCGGGCAGGATACTAAAAGAGCCGCGCGCCTCTGGCCTGCATCTCCGCAAGTAAATCCAGAAACTTTCCGCGCGGGATTTCGCGCGCGCCCAGCGCCGACATGTGCGGCGTCATGACCTGGCAGTCGAGGAACGTGGCGCCGCGCGCGCGAAGATGATCGATGAGGAACAGCAGCGCGAGCTTGGACGCGTCGGGGCGGCGGTAGAACATCGACTCGCCGGTGAACACGCCGCCCGCGTCGATGCCGTACAGCCCACCGGCCAGCGCGCCGTCTTCCCACGCCTCCACGCTGTGCGCGTCGCCGGCCGCGTGGAACTTCGTGTACGCGGCGATGATCTCCGGCTCGATCCACGTGCCGTCCTGATCGGGCCGCTCGCTCTCCGCGCAGGCCCGGATCACGGAGTGAAAATCGCGATCGATGGTGAACGTGTATGGCTCGCGCTGCTGCACCTTACGCAGCGAGCGCCCGACGTGGAGCTCGTCGAAGAAGATCACCGCGCGCCGCCGCGGCGAGAACCACGGCAGCGGCAGCTCATCGTGCGGCCACGGGAAAATCCCCTTGCGATAGGCCTCGCGCAGCGTCTCCACGCGCAGGTCCTCGCCCATGGCGATGACGTCGCTGCGCGCGTAGCGAGGGTCGGGGAAAGTGGACACTCAGAACACGAGCTTCAACTCGTCCCCTTCGGCGTCGACGATCACGTTCCCGCCGTTGGCGAGGCTGCCGAACAGGATGGCGTCGACGAGCGGCTCCTTGATCTTCTGCGAGATCAATCGCGACATCGGCCGCGCGCCGAAGGCCTTGTCGTAGCCGTGCTTGGCCAGCCACGCCCGTCCGGCCTCGCGCAGCTCCAGCGTCACGTTCTTCGCCGCGAGCTGCGTCTGCACCTCGGCGACGAACTTGTCGACCACCTGCTCGATCACCTCGAAGCTCAGCGCCTCGAATGCGATCCACGCGTCGAGGCGGTTGCGGAACTCCGGCGCGAACGTGCGCTCGATGATGCCGCGTCCGTGCCCCGAGGCGCCGCTCTGCGTGAAGCCCATCGCGGCGTCGGTCATCTCGCGGCCGCCCGCGTTCGTGGTCATGATCAGGATCACGTTGCGGAAGTCGGCCTTCTTGCCGTTGTTGTCGGTGAGCGTGGCGTGATCCATCACCTGCAGCAGGATCGAGAACAGGTTCGGATGCGCCTTCTCGATCTCGTCGAGGACGAGCACCGCGTACGGCGTCTTCTGAATCGCGTCCGTGAGCAGTCCGCCCTGATCGAAGCCGACGTAGCCCGGAGGCGCGCCGATCAATCGCGAGACGGTGTGCGGCTCCATGTACTCGCTCATGTCGAAGCGGATGAACTCCACGCCCAGCGACTGCGCGAGCTGCTTGGCCAGCTCGGTCTTGCCCACGCCGGTCGGGCCGCTGAAGAGGAAGGATCCGATCGGCTTGTCGGCGTTGCCGAGGCCCGAGCGGGAGAGCTTGATCGCGGCGACGATCTGTTTGATGGCGTGATTCTGACCGTAGATCACGCGGCGCAGATCGTCTTCGAGATGCTGGAGGCGATCTTTTTCCGAGACGGCGATCGTGCGCGGCGGAATCTTGGCCATCTTGGCGACCACGGTCTCGACTTCGTGCACATCGATGGCGGCGTTGGCCGTGCCCAGCATTCGTGCGCGCGCGCCGGCCTCGTCGAGCACGTCGATGGCCTTGTCGGGCAGATGCCGGTCGTGGATGTATTTCGCCGAAAGCTCCGCCGCCAGCGTGATCGCCTCGGGCGTGAACGTCACGCCGTGATGTTCCTCGTAGTACTTCTTCAATCCGTTCAGGATCTCGATCGTCTCCGCGACGGTGGGCTCGCCGATCTCGATTTTCTGGAAGCGCCGCGCCAGCGCGCGATCGCGCTCGAAGGATTGCTTGTATTCGCCGTACGTCGTCGAGCCGATGACGCGGAGCTTGCCCGAGGCGATGGCCGGCTTGAGCATGTTCGAGGCGTCCATCGTGCCGCCGCTGACCGCGCCCGCGCCGACGATCGTGTGGATCTCGTCGATGAAGAGGATGGCGTTCTTCTTCTCCGTCAGCGCGGCGATGACGGCCTTGAGGCGCTGCTCGAACTCGCCGCGGTACTTCGTGCCCGCGAGCACCGAGCCCATGTCCAGCGACCACACTTCCGTGCCTTTGAGCACGGCCGGCACGTCGCCTTCGTGAAT
>DATLBM010000229.1:0-2801 GCA_035526885.1 Thermoanaerobaculia bacterium
CCGCCCACAAGTCGATGCGGAATCCCGGCGGCACCACGAGCTGCGCATTCGCGGGACGCTTGACGACGTTCGGCGGATTGCCCGCGCTCTGCGTGTGGTACGGCGGACCGAGTTGGTCGGCGCGCACGTCGTAGTGGCGCGGCTGCGCCGCGGACTGGGTGCGGGGCGGGGCGGGGGTTTCGTGTTTGGTGCAGGCCAGGGCTGCGATGGTGAGCAGCGTGATGACGAGTCTCATAGTCTCAAAGTCTCATAGTCTCACAGCGCTATGAGGCTATGAGACTATGAGGCTATGAGACTGCGTGCTTTCACCGCGCTCTTCTTCCTCGCCGCCACCCTCGCAAACGCCCAGACCCGAACCCAGAAGCCGCCGCTGCACGGCTCGCACTGGATGGCCATCACCGGCAAGCCGCTGTCGGCCACCGCGGGGGCGATGATGTTTCAGAAGGGCGGCAACGCCGTGGACGCCGCGGCGGCCATGCTCGCCGCGGGCTGCACGATGTGGGACACCCTCGGCTGGGGCGGCGAAACGCAGGCGCTGATCTACAACCCCAACACGAAAAAGGTCATCGGCATCAACGCCCTCGGCGTCGCGCCGACCGGCGCCACCGCGGAGTTTTACAAATCGAAAGGCATGAACTATCCGCCGGAGTACGGCCCGCTGGCCGCCGTCACGCCGGGCACGCCGGGCGGCTTGATGGTCATGCTCGCGGAGTACGGAAAGCTCTCGCTGAAAGACGTGCTCGCGCCGGCCATCGAGATGGCGGACGGCTTCGCGATCGAGGCGCAGCTCGCGAACACGATCGAGCGCAACAAGGGATGGATCAAGCAGTGGCCGTACTCGAAGGCGGTGCTGCTGCCGAACGTAGGACGGGCTTCAGCCCGTCCCGAGAATGGACGGGCTGAAGCCCGTCCTACGTCCATCACACCTGCGCACGACGTTGCGGGCACCGCAGACGTCGTGAGTACTCGCGAAGCCCCCGAGCCCGGCGCCCTCTTCCGCCAGCCCGATCTCGCGGCCACGCTGCGCAAGCTTGTCGACACGGAACAGCAGGCGCTCAAGCGCGGCAAGTCGCGCAAGGAAGCGATCATGGCCGCGTACGACCGCTTCTATCGCGGCGACATTGCCGAGGAGATTGCGCGGTCGACGCAGGAACAGGGAGGGCTCATCACCAAAGACGATCTCGCGAAGTGGCGCGTGAAGATCGAGCAGCCGGTGATGACGAACTACAAAGGCGTCGACGTCTACAAGCTCACCGCGTGGACGCAGGGCCCGTCGATGCTGGAGATGCTGAACATCCTCGAGAACTTCGACCTCGAATCGATGGGCTACAACAGCGCGCGCTACATCCACACCGTCTATCAGGCCATGAGCCTCGCCTTCGCCGATCGCGACTTCTACTTCGGCGATCCCGACTATCCGCCCGTCGAACCGGTCCTCGGGCTGCTCTCGAAGGAGTACGCGCGCGAACGCGCGAAGCTCGTCAATCCCAATCGCAACGATCCGAACATCGGTCCGGGCGATCCGTATCCGTACCAGCGCGATACGAATCCGTTCCCGGATCTGCTGAAGAACTGGAGCGCGACGGCGACCAGGCCGCGCGCGACGGCGATGGCGCGGTTCGAGGAGTCGTTCAAGCTCGGCACGACGTCGATCGAGGCGGCGGACGCGGAAGGGTGGGTGGTCTCCGTGACGCCCAGCGGCGGATGGATGCCGGCCGTCATCGCGGGGAAGACCGGCGTCGGACTCTCGCAGCGCGCGCAGAGCTTCGACACCGATCGCGCGCAGAATCCGTACAACGTCATCGAGCCGGGCAAGCGTCCGCATGTCACGCTCACGCCGACGCTGGCCATGAAAGACGGCGCGCCGTATCTCGCATTCGCGGTGCAGGGCGGCGACACGCAGGACCAGAATCTCCTGCAGTTCTTCCTGAACGTCGTGGAGTTCGGCATGACGCCGCAGGAGGCGACGGAAGCCGCGAACTTCAACACGTTCCAGGTGCGCAAGTGGCTGGGCGACCGGCAGTCGGTGCCGGGACGCATCCTCCTGCACGAAGACACGCCTCCGTGGGTGCGCAGCGACCTCCGCAAGATGGGCTACGACCTGACCTTCGAGGAGCGCACCTCGGGACCGATCAACGCGATCATGATCGATCGCGCGCACGGCACGTTCTGGGGCGGAAGCTCGAACAACGGCGAGGATTACGGGATCGGGTGGTGAAGGTGTCATCCTGAGCGAAGCGCAGCGGAGTCGAAGGACCCTCCAGCGCGCCACGAAGCCAAGGGGAAGGTCCTTCGACCGTCCTCCGCTTCGCTCCGGCGACTCAGGATGACACTACGACTCGCTTCGCGGCGGCGGCCTGAGCGAAGAGTCGAAGGCCTTCCACCGCGGCACCGGGGAAGGTCCTTCGGCGTCTGCGTCCGCCGCGCGTAGCATCGCCACGGCGGGTGTCATCCTGAGCGAAGTCGAAGGACCTTCCACCGCGGCACCGAGAAGGTCCTTCGGCGTCTGCGCGCCTCGGGATGACACGACAATCCGAAACGCCGCGCCCGTCGTATCTTCTCCCATGAACGTCTTTCTCACCGGCGCCACTGGCTACATCGGGCGTCAGCTCACGCGCGAGCTGGTCAACCGCGGGCACACCGTCCGCGCGCTCGCGCGGCCCTCGTCCGTCGATCGTCTCGGGAAAGGTGCCGAGGCGATTCTCGGCGACGCACTCGATGCGCGGACGTTTGCGGATCGCGTCGCGCCGAGCGATACGTTCGTGCATCTCGTCGGCGTCGCGCATCCGTCGCCGGCGAAA
>DATLBM010000230.1:0-2325 GCA_035526885.1 Thermoanaerobaculia bacterium
GCGGCCGGCTTCGGTCATCTTCCCTTCGCGCTCCATGCGATCGAAGCGCTCGATGTTGATCTTCGACCAGTTGCGATCGTTCGAGCGCGGGGTGAAGCGCTGCGTGTAATGCTCGTCGTCGATGCGGCGCACGGTGGTGTCGATCCAGCCGAAGCAGATCGCTTCCTCCACGGCCTCCACGTACGAGAACGTGCGCCGGCCGGTGTGGGCCTTCACGAACTCCAGCCAGATCTCCGGCTCGGACTGGTGATTCTTCTGCAGCCAGCGGCGCCATTGCGCGCGCGACGAAAACTTCATGGCACGCCTGTCGCTAGAGTATGAGCCACTTCACGCTGGAACAGACTGCAACGATCCTTGGGCTACCCCACTCCGTCGTCGAAACGCTCGTGCGCGAGAGGCACCTGTCCTCGATGTCCGCGAGCGCGATCCAGAGCTATCTCTCGGAAAGCTTCATCCGCCTGTTCCAGGCGCAGGCCGCGCAGCCGGCGCCCGTCGAGCTGCCGAACGACGACGAATCGAACGACTCGCTGATCACGCGCTCGATCGTCGAATTCGAAGAAGAGCTGCGCGGCGAAACGCCCGACCTGCGCATCGCGCCGCGCTACGTTCCGCGACGCCAGTTCGCCGGCGTGTTCCACGGCATGCCCTTCACGCTCATGCAGCTCTCGACGAACGGGCTGCGCATTCGCCACGACGACACGCTGCGCGCCGGCGACGTGGCGCGGCTGACGCTGTCCCTGCAACGCCCCGCGCGCATCTTCACCATGCAGGCGCGCGTGGTCTGGACGAGCATCGCCCAGCGGGGCGACGGCCCTCCGTACTGCATCTCCGGAGTGCGCGTCCTCGACGCCGAGCCGCTGCAGGAAGCGATTCAGCATCTCCGCGAAGCGCGCGATCTGCACGCCGACGAAGGACAACGCCGCCGCGTGCAGCCCCTCGGCGGTCTCACCGATGACGAGGTGGCGGCGATCATCCGCGTGGTGCGACGCTTCAACTCCGATCCCGCGGAGGCTTCGCGGTGGTATGCGCGGGCGCGGTTGGCTTTGTCGGATGAGACCATTCGCGCGGTCGCGCCGCCGCGCGTGCGCGATCGCGAGGAAGTGGTGGGCGTGTGGGAATGCCTGGAGCGGAAGCTCGACATCGCGAAAGTCGCGAGCGTGGTCACCTGGCTGAGGCAGACGCGTGCCAGCGCGGCCGAAGCGCAGCTCGCGATGTGAGCAACGCGTCGACGTCCGCTTCGCTCGTTCCGAAGCCGCACACCAGTCGAACTGCGCCTTCGCCGAAGAGCTGCCAGTCGTAGAAGAGGAATCCCTGCTCGCGCAGCGCCTTCGCTTCTTCCGCGTCGAAGCGCGTGAAGACGACGTTCGCCTCCACCGGCCGAATGACCTCCAGTCCGCGCGCGAGACGCTGCGCCATGGCATTGGCGTGCCGCGCGTTGCGAAGCCACACATCGCCGCCGAGGTACGCGTCGAGCTGCGCGGAGAGGAAGCGCATCTTCGACAGACGATGTCCCGCCCGATGCCAGCGCGGCGCGATCTCCGCGCTGAGCCTGCGGTCGAAGACGACGATCAGCTCCGCGGCCATGGCCCCGTTCTTCGTGGCGCCGAAGGTGAGGATGTCCACGCCCGCCTTCCAGGTCATCTCTGCGGGCGTGCATCCCAGCGACACGAGCGCGTTCGCGAAACGCGCGCCGTCCATGTGCATACCGATCCGCGCGGCATCCTTGATCGCTTTGAGCTCCTCCGGTCGGTACACGGTGCCGGCCTCCGTGGCCTGAGTGACGCTCACGCACGACGGCGTCGCGGTCCGCCCTTCCTCGCCGATCTCGTGAATCGTTTTGCGCACGTCGTGCGCGTGCAGCTTGCCGTTCTCTCCTTCGATCGGAAACAGCTTCGCGCCATTGGTGAAGAACTCCGGCGCACCCAGCTCATCGCGATGAATGTGCGCGTCTTCATGACAGAACACCCCGCCCCACGGCGGCGTCATCGCGGCGATCGACAGCGCGTTCCCCGCGGTGCCGGTGAGCACGGGAAAGACGTCGACATCGCCCTCGAAGATCTCGCGGCAACGCTGCTGCACCCGCGCGGTGATGGCATCCTCGCCGTACGAAGTGATCGTCCCCTTCGCCGCGCGCGCCAGCGCCTCGACGATCTCAGGGGATGCGCCGTGAGTGTTGTCGGAGCGGAAGTCGATGGTCACGGGCCGCGAGTGTAATCGGATCAGGTGTCATCCCGAGCCGCCGGAGCGCAGCGGAGGACGGTCGAGGGACCTTCCCCGCTCAGTGGCGCGATGGAAGGTCCTTCGACTCCGCTCCGCTTCGCTCAG
>DATLBM010000231.1:0-4108 GCA_035526885.1 Thermoanaerobaculia bacterium
CGAACACCTCAAATTCGCAGAACTCGACCAGCACATTTCTTGTCAAATATGTCCCTGTACACGAGTGTCAGGAATGTCTCCGGTCATACGCCGCCGGAGGCCCCTCGTCGTCCCCCCAGGCGTTACACTGCCGCGCCAGGAGGGATTCGCATGCGTAGCGTTTTCGCCACGGTGATCCTCGTGCTCCTTTCCACTTCGCTCCTGGCGCAGGAGCGGCCCAACATTTCCGTTCCGCCCGGACTCGCGAAGCGCGACTGCTGTCCGTCGATCTACGACGCCACGGGCAAGAAGATCGGCGACATGATCCGCTGGGACGATCGCTTTCCATCCATCCAGCTCTGGGCGTGGGTGCGCTATCCGATGAAGGGCGGCGATGTGGCGCTGCTCGTTTCGCCGGAGGCGTTCCAGGGCGTGCAGTCGCCCGGCGGCAGCGTGGCGCTGTTCACCACTCCCGACTGCAGCGGCAACGCGATGTTCGCCATGCTCTCGTGGCCTCCGCTGATGAAGCGGTACGCGATGGTGCTGCCGGTGGGCAGTCCATCGTCGCTGCTCGTGAATGCGCCGAACGCGTGGCTCTGGGTGACCGATCCGCTGCCGGCGCGCGTCAGTCCCGGCGCGACCGTGTTCCACTCGCAGTGGGGCGAGTCCGGCTCGTGCTCGCCGTATCCGCCGCCCGGCTACACCGTCACGGGCTCGCCGGTGGGCGGCTTCTGGATGCACAAGGTCGAAGATCTCTACGCGAAGTTCAAACGGCCCTACTACTCCGAATAGAATGCGCGCCCCATGAAGAAGACCAAGGACAACGACGATCAGATGACGCTCGAAGGCACGGAAGAAGCCGAAATCCTCTCCCGCCTCGGCGAGCGTGTGGAGAAAGCAGTCGGCACGATTCAGGAGCTGCGTCGCGAGCGCGACCAGCTCCGCGCGCGCGTGGAGGAGCTGGAGTCGCGCGTGAAAGACGCGGACGAAGCGTCGACGCGGCTGGACACGCTGGAAGAAGAGCAGGAGCGCCTGCGCCGCGAGCGGAGCGAGATCCGCGGTCGCATCGAGAACATCCTGTCGAGCTTGGAGGCGTTGGAAACGTAGGTTGTTGATGTGTTGCCAGTTGCCGGTTGCTGGTTGCCGGCGCTGTGTGGGCTTCGGGACAGGCAGCGCCGGCAACACGGCAACCGGCAACACGGCAACCATTTCACATCTCCGCGATCAGTTTCTCGCGGCAGCGCTCCAGCCGGCGCCAGGCCATCCCTTCGTTCGACGCCGCGTCGACGAGCAGCACGACGTAGTAGCCGTCCTGGACGTCGTAGCTCATCACCGTCATCGCCTCGAACTGCAGCTTGAACCGGCGCGGCTCGCCCGCGCCGGCGTTCGCGCAGAGAGAGCGGAGCTGATCGAGGAAGATGCCCTGGTAGGCGCCGAGGATGCGCAGGGCGTGATCGCTGAGATCGCGGTCGCAGACCAGTTCCACCGTCTCGCCTTCCCAGTCCAGGAAGAGCGCGGCCAGCGCGCCGTGCGTGGTGACCAGAAGCTCGTCGAGGATCAGGCGGAACACGTCGTCATCACTCCCACAACACCAGGTACTTCTGCGCTTCGATCGCTTCCGCGGATCGCGGCGCGAGCGCGATCACGCGATGGAGATACTGTTTGGCGACGTCCGTGCGTCCCGCTTTCTGCGCGGAGACGCCGAATCGCAGCAGCGCCACCGCCGAATCCGGATGCGCTTTCAAATAGTCGAGATACGCGCGTCCGGCGCCCTGCAGATCGTTCTGCCGCTCGCGGAGCATGCCCGTGTAGAGCAGCGCAGCGTCGAGCTTCGGATCGAGCGTGAGTGCGCGATCGAGCCACGTCGCCGCGTCGGCGGTGCGGCCGAGGCGATCGAGCGCGAGGGCGTTGTGATAGGCGGCGTCGGCGCGAAGAGGCGAGGACTCCTCGATGCGCACGAACTCCGCGGAAGCCGCGGCGTACGATCCCGATCGCAGCAAAGCGATACCGCGATTCAGCCGCGCTTCGTTGAGCGAGGGATTGAGCTTCAGCGCGCGATCGAACGACGCGATGGCTTGCGTCAGATCGCCGCGCAGCAGGAGCGCCAGTCCGCGCAGGTTCTCGACATCGGCAGGCGAAGCACCCGAGGTGCGCGCACCTTCGAGCTGCTGCAGCGCCGCGTCGTAGCGTCCTTGCAGAATGTAGGCAACGCTGCGGTCGCAGACCGTAGCCGCGCGCGCGCTCCCGACGCACATGAGAAGTGCTCCCACGAGCGCCCACGGTACCCGAGGCTTGGCCAACCAGCGCTGCCGGCCGTGCCGGCTCAGGCGGCGCCTCGCACCTGCTCTTCGATCTGGACGTCGCCGCGCTTGACCGCGCTCACGAACGCGTCCACCGCGCGCGGGTCGAAGCGCGTGCCGGCGAAGCTCTTGATCTTCTCGACGACGTAGTTGATCTCCATGGCCTTCTGGTAGGGGCGGTTCGTGGTCATGGCGTCGAACGTGTCCGCGATGGCCACGATGCGCGCCTGCATCGGGATCTGCTCGCCCTCCAGGCCGTCCGGATAGCCGCCGCCGCTCCATTTCTCATGGTGATACTTCATGCCCGGGATGATGTCGATGAGCTGCGCCACACCGCTCATGATGGCGGCGCCTTTGGCGGGATGCTGTTTCATCAGCTCGAACTCGTCGTCGCTGAGCGCGCCGGGCTTGCGGAGGATGCGGTCGTCGATGCCGATCTTGCCGACGTCATGCAGGAGGGCGCTGATGCGCAGGTCGCGCATTTCCTTGTCGGAGAGGCCGAGGTTCTTGCCGATGCCGATCGAGTAGCGGGCCACGCGTTCCGAGTGTCCGCGCGTGTACGGATCCTTCGCGTCGATGGCCGCGGCCAGCATGCGCACCGAGTTGATGAAGAGCGCGTGATTCTCGTGCGCGGCCCTCTTCAACTGATCGACCGCCTTCTCGACGGACTCGGACATGGCGTTGAAGTTCTCGGCCAGCTCGCCGATCTCGTTGTGCGTCTTGAGCTGCACGCGCTGCTGGTAGTTGCCCGCGGCGATCTCGCGCGTGCGCTCCGCCAGCGCGCGGATCGGGCGGGCGATGCCCGATGCAAAAACCACCGCCGCGACGATGGCCAGCGCCAGCGCGATGGCCACCCACAGCATCGTGCCTTCCAGCATGCGATCGACCGAGGCGAAGGCGCGTTTCTCCGGCTTCTGCACGATCACGCCGAGGTCGGGCGGCGCGGGCGCGATCGTGCCGAGCGTTTTCACGCCTTTGTCGTCGTACGAGACCGTGAGCCGCACCGGCGCCGGCGCGTTCTTGAAGTCGCGGACGATGCTCAGCGCGGAGAGGTCGGGATGCTGCACTTCCACCGCCGGCTCGCTGTGCAGCACCACGCGGCCGTCGCGATCGACGATGAAGGCCGTGACGTCGCCTTTGCCTTCGTCGCGGATGCGCTCCACGATGCGGCGGAGACTCACCAGACCCACCACGGCTCCCGTGACCTGCTGTCCGTCGCGCACCGGCACCGCCATCACCACGGCAGGCTGATTGAGCACGTTCACGTGCTGCACGCGTCCCGTGTAGTCGCTGCCTTTGAGCGCCACGCCGAAGGCCAGCTCCATCTCGCGGATCACCGATTCATCGAGCCCGTCCGGCACCGCCTCCGCACCGCGCGCCTGCGGATTGAGCGCGCGCAGCGCGATGAGATCGCCGCCGGGCGTGAGGTAGTCCGCGATCCACTGCGTCTGCGCGGCGTACGTGAACGGATCGACGCTCGGGCCGGCCGCTTTGCGCATCACGCCCAGGCCGCCGGCGATCGAGAGCAGTTGCTGGCGGCTGTTGGAGAGCAGGTTCTGGAGCTCCGAGGAGATCGAGACCGCGGAGCGGGTCAGGTACTTCTTCTCCAGCGTCTCCATCGAGTCGCGGTTGATGGCGATGAGGCGAAAGTGCGAGACCAGAAGCGGGACGATGGCCACGAGAACCATCGCGCCGAGGAGCGTCCAGAGCAGGCGCGGGCGCGGTCTGGTGGATTCAGGGGAAGCAGCCGGCATTCGCTGCGATTATACGGGCACGATGTCGCTCGGAGCCTACGTGCACCTGCCGTTCTGCCACACGCACTGCACGTA